>CAYXOM010000026.1:0-3490 GCA_964466565.1 uncultured Mycobacterium sp. | reverse complement strand
CGTGGCCCGGCACCGGGCCGAGGTGGCCCGCCGACTCGCGGCGAGGGTCGTCGTCCAATTCGACGAGCCGCTGCTGCCCGCCGCGCTCGCAGGCAGGCTGCCGGGGGTGACGGCGCTGAGCCCGGTGCATCCGGTGGACGACGTGCGCGCGGTCGAGCTCATCGACACCTGCGTGACCGCCGCGGGCGGCGAGGTGGTGCTGCACTGCTGCGCAACGGATCTGCCCTGGGCCGTGCTGCAGCGCAGCACGGCCGCCGCGGTGGCCGTCGACGCCGCCGCACTCGCCGACGGCGGTGACGGGCCGGGTGAGTTCCTCGACGACGGCCGGACGGTGGTCCTGGGCCTGCTGCCCGGTGTCGCGCCGGCGGTGCGGCCGTCGGCCGAGGAGGTGGCCGACGCCGCCGCGGCGCTCACCGATCGGCTCGGATTCCCCCGGACGGTGCTCGGCTCGCGGGTCGGCATCAGCCCGGCCTGCGGACTGGCCGGCGCCGATCCGGACTGGGCGCGCGCGGCGACCGAACTGGCGCAGCGTGCCGCTTCGGCGATCGCCGGCGGTTAGCCTTCGACGGTGGCTGGCGAGGAGGTCGACCCGATCGTCCCCGACGTGCGCCGGCAGTGGCTGCGGCTCGCCGAGGAGGTCCGCGGCCACCAGTTCCGCTACTACGTCAAAGACGCGCCGGTGATCTCCGACGCCGACTTCGACGCGCTGTTCAACGAACTGGTGGCACTGGAGGACCGCTACCCGGAGTTGCGGGCGCCGGACTCACCCACGCAACTCGTCGGCGGCGCCGGGTTCGCCACCGAGTTCACCGAGGCCCAGCACCTGGCGCGGATGCTCAGCCTCGACGACGTGTTCGACGCCGACGAGCTGATCGCGTGGTCCAACCGGGTGGAGGGCGAGATCGGACCCGACCCGCACTATCTATGCGAGCTGAAAGTCGACGGGGTGGCCATCGCGCTGGTCTATCGCGACGGCCGGCTGGAGCGGGCGGCGACCCGCGGGGACGGCCGGGTGGGCGAGGACGTGACCCTCAACGCCCGCACCATCGGCGACATCCCGGAGACCCTCAGCGGAACAGGGGAGTTCCCGGTACCGAAGGTCCTGGAGGTGCGCGGCGAGGTGTTCTTCATGCTGGCCGACTTCGAGAACCTCAACGCCAGCCTCGTCGCCGAGGGCAAGCCCCCGTTCGCCAACCCGCGCAACAGCGCCGCCGGCTCGCTGCGCCAGAAGAACCCCGCCGTCACCGCGCGTCGCCCGCTGCGGATGGTGTGCCACGGCGTGGGCTACGCGGAGTTCTCCAGCGACTTCGCCCCGGCCACCCTGCACGACGCCTACGCCGCCCTGGCGGCGTGGGGGCTGCCGGTCTCCGGGCACACCGCGCGGGTGCGCGGCCTGGACGCGGTGCGCGAGCGGATCGGGTTCTGGGGCGAGCGCCGGCACACCATCGCCCACGAGATCGACGGGCTGGTGGTCAAGGTCGACGATCTGGCCCAGCAGCGCCGGCTGGGCGCCACCTCCCGCGCGCCGCGCTGGGCGGTGGCTTACAAGTACCCGCCCGAGGAGGCCCAGACCCGGCTGGTCGACATCCGGGTCAACGTCGGCCGCACCGGCCGGGTCACCCCCTTCGCCTTCATGGAGCCGGTGCGGGTGGCCGGCTCCACCGTCAGCCTGGCCACCCTGCACAACGCCTCTGAGGTCAAGCGCAAGGGCGTGCTGATCGGCGACACCGTGGTGATCCGCAAAGCCGGCGACGTGATCCCCGAGGTGCTGGGCCCCGTGGTCGACCTGCGGAGGGGCACCGAACGGGAGTTCGTGATGCCCACGCACTGCCCGGAGTGCGGAACCGAGCTGGCGCCGGCCAAGGATGGCGACGTCGACATCCGCTGTCCCAACGCGCGGTCCTGCCCGGCGCAGTTGCGGGAGAGGGTGTTCCACCTCGCCGGGCGGGGCGCGCTGGACATCGAGGGCCTGGGTTACGAGGCGGCGGTCGCGCTGCTGACGGCGGGCGTGATCGCCGACGAGGGCGATCTGTTCGCGCTTACCGCCGAGGACCTCGCGCGATCGGAGTTCTTCCGCACCAAGGACGGTGCGCTGTCAGCCAACGCCACCCGGCTGCTGACCAACCTGGAGCGGGCCAAGGACCGGCCGCTGTGGCGGATCCTGGTGGCGCTGTCCATCCGCCACGTGGGCCCGACGGCGGCCCGGGCCCTGGCCGGCGCCTTCGGCAGCCTGGAGGCGATCACGGCCGCCGGGGTCGACCAGCTGGCGGACGTGGAAGGGGTGGGACCCATTATCGCCGCGGCGCTGCGCGAGTGGTTCGACGTCGACTGGCACCGCGCCATCGTCGACAAGTGGCGCGCGGCGGGGGTGCGCACGGCCGACGAGCGCGACGAGGGGATCGCGCCCACCTGCGCCGGGCTGACCATCGTGGTGACCGGGTCGCTGACCGGCTTCTCCCGCGACGAGGCCAAGGAGGCCATCATCGCCCGCGGCGGCAAGGCGGCCGGGTCGGTGTCCAAGAAGACCTCCTTCGTGGTGGCCGGCGACGCCCCGGGCTCGAAGTACGACAAGGCCGTCGAACTCGGGGTGCCCGTTCTCGACGAGGAGGGATTCGGCCGGCTGCTCGCCGAGGGCCCGCCGGCGGGTTAGTCCAGCAGCGTGGCCGACAGGATCCCGGCCAGATAACCCAGCCGGGCCACCTCCGAGGGCCGGAACCGGGGCCCGCCCGGACGGCCGAGCACCACGGCGGTGCCGGGGTCGCCGAGGGGTGCGGCCGCCAGCGTGGTGTTCATCTCGCGCCACAGCGCCGGCACCCACGGCTCGGACTCGTCGAGCATGCTCGCCCATTCCAGCGGCAGCCAGGGGGTCTCGGCGGCCTGGGGCTCCGGGGCCCCCGGGCCACCCACCACCCGATGTGGCCCGGACTCGTCGAGCCGGACCACGGTGCACCACCCCACCCGGAGCACCCGCGGCGCCTCGTCCACCAGAACCTGCAGCCTGGCCGGGCCGGTCTCGGCGGCGGCGATGTGGTCGAGCAGTTCCAGTTCCCGGTGCGCCTCGAGCAGGCCGGTGTGCGGCCGGATGGCGTCGACCCGCACGCCGCGCAGCGCCTCGGCCGCGCTGATCAGGGTGTCGGGCATGGCCCCGGCCGGCAGTTCGACCACCAGGTCGTCGATGGCGTATCCGGTCCCGCGTTCGACGACGTCGAGGGAGAGGATGTCGGCGCCCACCGAGCCCAGCGCCACGGCCAGCGAGCCGAGACTGCCGGGGCGGTCCTCGAGTTCGACGCGCAACAGGTAGGACGGCACGCGCCCACTGTTCCACATCGGCGCGGGGCGCTCACCTCGGCGGATCCGAGGGCCGGTTCGCGCCCGTGAACTGGGCTTTCGGCGGGAGTCTAGGCTTACCCACCGTGTCCACGATCTCCCGCGACGACGTCGCGAAGCTGGCCAGGCTCGCCCGTCTGGCGCTCACCGAGGCCGAACTCGA
>CAYXOM010000025.1:0-5146 GCA_964466565.1 uncultured Mycobacterium sp. | reverse complement strand
GGCTGCTCCGTGGTGATCAAGCCGGCCGAGCTGACCCCGCTGACCACCCTGACACTGGCCCGGCTCGCCTCGCGGGCCGGCCTGCCCGACGGGGTGCTCAACGTCGTCACCGGCGCCGGGGCCGACGTCGGCGGCGCCCTGGCCGGGCACCCGGGCGTCGACGTCGTCACCTTCACCGGGTCCACCGCCGTCGGGCGCCGGGTGATGGCGGCCGCCGCCGCGCACGGCCACCGCACCCAGCTCGAACTCGGCGGCAAGGCGCCGTTCGTGGTGTTCGACGACGCCGACCTCGACGCCGCCGTCAACGGAGCGGTGGCCGGCTCGCTGATCAATTCCGGCCAGGACTGCACCGCCGCCACCCGGGCGATCGTCGCGAGCAGTCTCTACGACGACTTCGTGGCCGGGGTGGCCGACCTGATGGGGAAGGTGGTGGTGGGCGACCCGGGGGACCCCGACACCGACCTCGGCCCGCTGATCTCCACGACGCACCGGGCGAGGGTGGCCGGGATCGTCGAGCGCGCGCCCGGGCAGGGCGCCCGGGTGGTCACCGGGGGCCGGGCGCCGGACTCGCCCGGGGCGTTCTACCTGCCCACCCTGATCGCCGATGTCGCCGAGGACTCCGAGGCCTACCGCGAGGAGATCTTCGGCCCGGTGCTCACCGTGCGCCCGCACGCCGGCGACGACGACGCGATCCGCCAGGCCAACGACACCGACTACGGCCTGGCCGCCTCGGCCTGGACCCGCGACGTCTACCGCGCCCAGCGCGCCTCCCGGGAGATCAGGGCGGGCTGCGTGTGGATCAACGACCACATCCCGATCATCAGCGAGATGCCGCACGGCGGGTTCGGAGCCTCCGGATTCGGCAAGGACATGAGCGACTACTCCTTCGAGGAGTACCTCAACATCAAGCACGTGATGAGCGACATCACCGGGGCCGCCGCCAAGGACTGGCACCGGACGATCTTCAGACTGCGCTAGGTCCGCTCGCGGGCCCGCCAGGACCGGTAGCCGCGGTGCGCGGCGAACGCCCCGATGATCGCGGTGACGCACCAGACCGCGATCGCCGCGTAGGCCAGCGGCGCGTTCAGCTCCGAGATCGAGGCGCCGAGTGCGGTGTAGACGAACGCCCGCGGCGCCGAGCCGATCGCCGCGCCCGCGGCCATCTGCCACAGCGGCACCCCGAACGCGCCGAAGGTGTAGGACGCCAGCGCATCGGAGATGCCGGGCACGAACCGCTGCCCGACCACCGCCCACAGCCCGTGGCGCGCGATGCGGGAGTCGATCCGCTCCGACCACTGCTCGCCGATCAGCACCCGGGCGCTCTGCCGGCCGGCCCGCCGCCCGACCGTCGCGGCGATGACGGCGGTCAGCACCGTCGAGCTCAGCGACACCGCGGTGCCCAGCAGCGGCCCGAACAGAAAGCCGCTGCCGGCGGCCAGGATCGGGCCGGGCACCAGGATGGCCGCCAGAAACGCCGCCACCACGACGTACGCCACCGGCGCCGCCGGACCGGTAGCGGCGACCGCGTCGCGGACCCGCTCGACGTCGATCACCCGCGAGACCGCGACCAGGTAGAACATCAGCAGCAGCACGCCGGCGAACAGCGCCAGCCGCCCCAGGTGGCGCCAGCGCTCGGCGGTCATCAGCGCGCGAACATCAGCGCGCGTTTGACCTCCTGGATGGCCTTGGTCACCTCGATGCCCCGTGGGCAGGCGTCGGTGCAGTTGAACGTGGTGCGGCACCGCCAGACGCCGTCGACCTCGTTGAGGATCTCCAGCCGTTCGGCCGCCCCCTCGTCACGGCTGTCGAAGATGAACCGGTGGGCGTTGACGATCGCGGCCGGCCCAAAGTAGCTGCCCTCGTTCCAGAACACCGGGCAACTCGTCGTGCAGCACGCGCACAGGATGCACTTGGTGGTGTCGTCGTAGCGGGCCCGGTCCTCGGCGCTCTGGATGCGCTCGCGAGTGGGCGGGTTGCCGCTGGTGATCAGGTACGGCTTCACCCGGCGGTAGGCGTCGAAGAACGGCTCCATGTCGACCACCAGATCCTTCTCCACGGGCAGGCCGCGGATCGGCTCGATGGTAACGGTCAGTTCCTTGCCCGCCTTCTTGGGCAGCAGGTCGCGCATCAGGACCTTGCACGCCAGCCGGTTGACGCCGTTGACCCGCATCGCATCGGAGCCGCACACGCCGTGCGCGCACGAGCGCCGGAAGGTCAGCGTCCCGTCCAGGTAGCTCTTGGCGTAGCTCATCAGGTTGAGCAGCCGGTCCGACGGCAGGCACGGCACCCGGAAGCTCTGCCAGCCGCCGGTGTCGGCGAAGGCGTCGGGGTCCTCGGGGTTGAAGCGCGCGATCTTCAGCGTGACCATCACCGAGCCCTCGGGGATGGGCGGCAGCGGCGGGTCGCCGGCTTCGGGGGCATCGACCACGGCGGTCATCAGTACTTGCGCTCCATCGGCTCGTAGCGGGTCTGTACCACCGGCTTGTAGTCCAGGCGGACGTCGCTGAGGAGGTCTCTGCCCTCCTTGTAGGCCATGGTGTGGCGCATGAAGTTGGTGTCGTCGCGGTTGGGGTAGTCCTCCCGGGCGTGCCCGCCACGGGTCTCCTTGCGGTTGAGCGCGCTGGCGACGGTGACCTCGGCCAGCTCCAGCAGGAAGCCCAACTCGATGGCCTCCAACAGGTCGCTGTTGTAGCGCTTGCCCTTGTCGTGCACCGTGATCCGCGAGTAGCGCTCCTTGAGCGCGTGGATGTCGGTCAGCGCCTGCTTGAGTGTCTCCTCGGTGCGGAACACCGCGGCGTTGTTGTCCATCGACTGCTGCAGCTCGCCGCGGATGTCGGCGACCCGCTCGCCGCCGTGCTCGGAGAGGATTCCGGCGACCCAGTCGACCACCATCGCGGCCGGTTCGGCGGGCAACTCGGTGTGCGGGTTCCCGGCGGCGTAGTAGGCCGCCGCCAGACCGGCCCGGCGACCGAAGACGTTGATGTCCAGCAGGGAGTTCGTACCCAGGCGGTTGGCGCCGTGCACCGAGACGCACGCGCACTCTCCGGCCGCGTACAGCCCGGGCACCACCGTGGTGTTGTCGCGCAGCACCTCGCCGATCACCGTCGTCGGTATTCCGCCCATGACGTAGTGGCAGGTGGGGTAGACCGGCACGAGTTCGGTGACCGGGTCCACCCCCAGGTAGGTGCGGGAGAACTCGGTGATGTCGGGAAGTTTGGCCTCCAGCACGTCCTCGCCGAGGTGGCGGACGTCGATGTAGACGTAGTCCTTGTGCGGCCCGCCGCCGCGGCCCTCGAGCACCTCGAGCACCATCGAGCGGGCCACGATGTCGCGCGGCGCGAGGTCGACGATGGTGGGCGCGTAGCGCTCCATGAAGCGCTCGCCCTCGCCGTTGAGCAGCCGGCCGCCCTCCCCGCGCACCGCCTCGGAGATGAGAATGCCCAGCCCGGCCAGGCCGGTCGGGTGGAACTGGTGGAACTCCATGTCCTCCAGCGGAAGTCCCTTGCGGAAGACGATGCCCAGGCCGTCGCCGGTGAGGGTGTGGGCGTTGGAGGTGGTCTTGTACATCCGTCCCGACCCGCCGGTGGCCAGCACGATCGCCTTCGCGTGGAAGACGTGGATGTCGCCGGTGGCCAGTTCGTAGGCCACCACGCCGGTGGCCACCGGACCCCGCGCGGTCTCGGTGAGCACCAGGTCGAGGGCGTAGAACTCGTTGAAGAACTGCACGTCGTGCTTGACGCAGTTCTGGTAGAGCGTCTGCAGGATCATGTGCCCGGTGCGGTCGGCGGCGTAGCAGGCCCGGCGCACCGGCGCCTTGCCGTGGTCGCGGGTGTGCCCGCCGAACCGGCGCTGGTCGATGCGGCCCTCGGGGGTGCGGTTGAACGGCATCCCCATCTTCTCGAGGTCCAGCACCGCGCTGATGGCCTCCTTGCACATGATCTCCACGGCGTCCTGGTCGGCGAGGTAGTCGCCGCCCTTGACGGTGTCGAAGGTGTGCCACTCCCAGTTGTCCTCTTCGACGTTGGCCAGCGCGGCGCACATCCCGCCCTGGGCGGCGCCGGTGTGGCTGCGGGTCGGGTAGAGCTTGGTCAGCACCGCCGTGCGCACCCGGGGGCCGGCCTCCACCGCGGCCCGCATACCGGCCCCGCCGGCCCCGACGATGACGACGTCGTACTTGTGTTCGTGGATCATCGCGGTCTCCCTTAGACGGTTACGAGATGTTGGGGTCGAAGGTCAGCAGGGTGTAGGAGCCCACCACCAGGATCAGGATCATCGACACCGCCAGTAGGGTGTTGAGCCAGAACCGGGTGGAGTCCTTGCGGGCGTAGTCGGCAATGATGGTGCGCATCCCGTTGCCGCCGTGCAGCTGCGCCAGCCACAGCATCGAGAGGTCCCAGATCTGCCAGAACGGCGAGGCCCAGCGCTGCGCGACGTAGTTGAAGTCGATCCGGTAGACCCCGTCCTCCATGATCAGGCCGATGAACAGGTGCCCGATCACCAGGAACACCAGCACCACCCCGGAGAAGCGCATGAACAGCCAGGCGTACTTCTCGAAGTTGGGCATCGCGGTGTTCCGCCGGGGTGCGCGGGGATTGTCCAGCGCCGCGGGGCGGTCGTGGTCGCGTTCGGCGACCGGGGCCGGCGGGCCGAGGCGGTTCTGGGTGGTGGTCACAGGAACCGCTCCGCCATGTGATGGCCGATCACGGCCAGGGCCGGGACGAAGATGAGCAGCCACAGCGCGGCCACTCCCCACAGCATCTGGCGCTGGTAGCGGGGCCCCTGCCACCAGAAGTCGACCAGGATCACCCGGATGCCGTTGAGAGCGTGGTAGAGGACGCAGGCCACCAGCCCGATCTCCATCAGGCCGATCAGCGGGGTCTTGTAGGTCTCGAGCACCTCGTTGTAGGCCTGCGGGCTGACCCGCACCAGGGCCGTGTCGAGGACGTGGACGAACAGGAAGAAAAAGATGGTGGCCCCGGTGATGCGGTGCAGCACCCACGACCACATGCCCGGGTCGCCTCGATAGATCGTCCGCCGCCGGCGAGGGGCGGGTCTGGTCATCGTGGTCATCGGCCCTCCAGGTCCGTTTGGTGGACTCTAACCCCCTTTGTACAGGGAAAAGAATGAAGCGGAGATGACGTCACAG
>CAYXOM010000024.1:0-13469 GCA_964466565.1 uncultured Mycobacterium sp. | reverse complement strand
TCGCCACGCTCTACAAGGTGCTGTCCGGCTTCGAGGAGGCCGGCCGCTGCCAGCGCGGCTACTTCGTCGAGTCGCTGGGCGGGGCGCAGTTCGCCGTTGCCGCCACCGTCGACCGGCTGCGCGGATACGCCGAGGACGTCGAGGGCGACCGTCCCGAACACCGCGCGGTGGTGCTCGCCGCCGCCGACCCCGCCAACCCGTACGGCGCGGCGCTGGGGTGGCCGCTCGGCCCCGACCGGGCGACCGGCCACCGCCCCGGCCGCAAGGCCGGCGCCCTGGTGGTCCTCGTCGACGGCGAGCTGGTCTGGTATCTCGAACGCGGCGGGCGCTCGCTGCTGAGCTTCCACGACGATCCCGGGGCGCAGCGCGCCGCCGCCGCCGCGCTTTCCGACCTCGTCAGCGCCGGGCGCCTGCGCGGCGTGCTCATCGAGCGCCTCGACGGCGAGCCGGTGCTGGGGTCGGCCGGACCGACGACCGAGGCGCTGGCCGAGGCCGGCTTCGCCCGCACCCCGCGCGGACTTCGGCTGCGCTGATGCCCGAGGGCGACACCGTTCATCACACCGCTGAGATCCTGCGCGACGCGCTGGCCGGTACCACCCTCACCCGCTGCGACGTGCGGGTCCCGCGCTACGCCACCGTCGACCTGACCGGCCGGCGGGTCGAGGAGGTCCTCAGCCGCGGCAAGCACCTGTTCATCCGGGTGGGGCCGGCCAGCATCCACTCGCACATGAAGATGGACGGCAGCTGGCGGATCACCGCGCCCGGCGCGCGGCACCGCCGGGCCCACAAGATCCGCATCCTGCTGGAGAACGGCACCGTGGCCGCGGCCGGCATCGACCTGGGCGTGCTGGAGATCCTCGACCGCGACGACGACATGGCCGCCGTTGCGCACCTCGGCCCGGATCTGCTCGGCCCGGACTGGAATCCGGCCGTCGCCGCGGCCAACCTCAGCGCCGAACCGGACCGCGCGGTCGCGGCCGCGCTGCTCGACCAGCGGGTCATGGCCGGAGTCGGCAATGTCTACTGCAACGAGCTGTGCTTCCTGTCCGGGGTGCTGCCCACCACGCCGGTGCGTGCACTGTCCGATCCGCTCCGGATGGTCAGTCTGGCGCGGGAGATGCTGTGGGCCAACCGATCCCGCTGGGCGCGCACGACCACCGGGAACACCCGGCCCGACCAGCAGCTGTGGGTCTACGGCCGGGGCGGGCGACCGTGCCGGCGCTGCGCTGGGCTGATCGCGCGCGACGAGTCCGGCGATCGGGTCAGTTACTGGTGTTCTGCCTGCCAGCGTTGAGCCGCTCGCGCAGGAACCCGGTGAGGTGACCGCTGACGAGGTCGGGCTGCTCGAGCCAGCACCAGTGGCCGACTCCCGGCAGGATCCGGATGTCGGCCCGCGGGAAGACTTCCGTCTGCCGGCGGGCCAGCTCGGCCGGGATGTAGGCGTCGGCGTCGCCGAAGAGCACCAGCGCTTCGTGGTCGTGCTGGCGCAGCCGGGCGGCCAGAATCTCCATGTCGGCCGGCCGGACCGACCGGTAGAGGCGAAGCACCGCGTGGCGGGTGTGCGCCGGCATCAGGTGCCCGGCGATGATCTGAACCCACGGCCGCGGCAGGCCCGGGTTCTCCCTGGCCAGCACCCGCTCGGCGACCGCCCTGTTGCCGGCGGCCATGACGGCCTCTCCCACCCCCGGCGTCCGCCACAGCCGCGCCATTCGGTGCCAGCGGTAGCCCAGCAGCACACCGGTGTTGAGGAAGCTGACGCTGGCCACCATGCCCGGATGCTCGGCGGCCCACATCGCTGCGAACGGCCCGCCGAAGTCGTGGGCGACGATGTGCACCCGGCGCGGCCCGAACTGCTCGACCACCCCGTGCAGGAATCGCGCGTAGCCGGGCACCGTGTAGTCCCAGTCGCGACGCGCCTCGGCGTTGCCGAAACCGGGCAGGTCCGGGGCGATCACGGGAGCGAGCTCCCCGACGCGGGTCAGCAGCGGCATCCAGTCCGACCCGGCATCGGGGTTGCCGTGTACGAACAACACCGCCTCGGCGGCCCCGCTCGCCATCCCGAGCCCGCCGGCCAGGACCGAGGTGCGCAGGCCCTCGACGGCGATCCGGTGGGTGGAGATCACGGAACCGGGCTCACCAAGCACGGTCCGGCGAACTCCTCACGTCAGGGGAACCGGCTCGAGAATCTCCGCGCGTGCCTCCGGTGCGGCCACCCGCAGCGCGTCGGCGGAGGCGTCGTCGGGCTGGGTCTGGGAGCGGATCTCGGCCTCCACTCTGGCCAGATAGGTACTCACCTCCCGGTCGATGTCGGCGGCCGACCAATCCAGGATGGGGGCGACGATCTCGGCGACCTCGCGGGCACAGTCCGCACCGCGGTGCGGGTACTCGATGGAGATCCTGGTCCGGCGCGCGAGGATGTCCTCGAGGTGCAGCGCGCCCTCGGCCGAGGCGGCGTAGGCAGCCTCGACCCGAAGGTACTCCGGTGCGCTGCTGATCGGCTCGAGCAGGTCGGGTCGGCCCTCGGCCTCCCCGAGCACCTCACCGATCAGAGAGCCGTAGCGGTCAAGCAGGTGCTGGACCCGGTGTGGATGCAAACCGTATTCTCCACCCACGTACTCGGTCTGGTTGACCAGCGCGAAGTACCCGTCGGCTCCCAGCAACGGGACCCTCTCGGTGATCGATGGCGCCACCCGGGCCGGGACGAACTCGGCGGCGGCGTCGACGGCGTCGGCACCCATCACCCGGTAGGTGGTGTACTTGCCCCCGGCGATGGCGACCAGGCCGGCGGTGGGCGAGGCGACGGCGTGCTCGCGGGACAGCTTGGAGGTCTCCTCGCTCTCGCCGGCGAGCAGCGGTCGCAGGCCGGCGTAGACCCCGTCGATGTCGTCGTGGCTCAGCGGAGTGGCCAGCACCTTGTTGACCTGCGTCAGGATGTAGTCGATGTCGGCTTTGGTCGCCGCGGGATGGGCGAGGTCGAGATTCCAGTCGGTGTCGGTGGTGCCGATGATCCAGTGCGTACCCCACGGGATGATGAACAGCACGGACTTCTCGGTGCGCAGGATGATCGCCGCCTCGCTGACGATGCGGTCGCGGGGCACCACGATGTGCACGCCCTTGGAGGCCCGGACCCGGAACCGGCCGCGCTGCCGCGACAGCGCCTGGATCTCATCGGTCCACACCCCGGTGGCGTTGATCACACAGTGGCCACGGGCCTCGGTGACGGCCCCGTTCTCGGAGTCCCGCACCCGCACGCCGACCACCCGGTCGCCCTCGGTGAGCAACGCCACCACCTGGGTGGAGGTTCGCACGACGGCCCCGTAGTGCGCTGCGGTTCGCGCGACCATCATGGTGTGCCGGGCGTCGTCGACCACCGTGTCGTAGTAGCGGATGCCGCCGATGAGGGCGCTGCGCTTGAGCCCGGGTGCCAGTCGGAGCGCACCCGACCTAGTCAGGTGCCGTTGGGCAGGAACGGATTTCGCGCCACCGAGCTGGTCGTAGAGGAAGATCCCGGCCGCGATGTAGGGCCGCTCCCACAGCCGGTGGTTGAGCGGGAACAGGAACGGCAGCGGCTTGACCAGGTGCGGGGCCAGCGTAGTCAGCGAGAGCTCGCGCTCGTGCAGCGCCTCGCGCACCAGGCCGAACTCCAGCTGTTCGAGGTAGCGCAAGCCGCCGTGGAACATCTTGGAACTGCGGCTGGAGGTTCCCGAGGCGAAGTCGCGGGCCTCCACCAGTGCCACGCGCAATCCTCGGGTGGCCGCGTCGAGGGCCGCGCCCGCTCCGGTGACACCACCGCCGATGACGATCACGTCGAACTGTTCGCTCCCGAGCCGGTCCCAGGCTTCAGCCCGGGCGGCGGGGCCGAGGAAGGTTTTTTCGTTACCAGGTTTCAGAATCGGATCCACAGCGAGAGCGTAAATTAATCGAGGTCGTCGTGCGACATCAATCGGCGACTTGCCTCGACCACCGAACCCGACAGCGACGGGTACACCGACAGCGTCTGGGCCAGGTCGGTCACCGAGATCCGGTTCTGCACGGCCAGCGCGATCGGCAGGATCAGCTCCGAGGCGATCGGGGCAACCACCACCCCGCCGATCACCACCCCGGTGGCCGGCCGGCAGAACACCTTGACGAAACCGCGCCGCAGCAGGCTCATCTTGGCGCGGGCGTTGGTGGTCAGCGGAAGCATCAGGGTCCGGGCGGCCACCGAGCCGTCGTCGATGGCGCTCTGCGGCACCCCCACCGCGGCGATTTCCGGACGGGTGAAGGTCGCCGAGGCGACCGTGCGCAGCCGGATCGGGGTGACCCCCTCACCGAGCGCGTGGTAGATCGCGATCCGGCCCTGCATGGCCGCCACCGAGGCCAGCGGCATCAGGCCGGTGCAGTCACCGGCGGCGTAGATCCCGGCGGCGGTGGTCCGCGACACCCGGTCGACCGGGATGTGGCCGCCGGGTGTCAGCTCGATGCCGGCCCGCTCCAGGCCCAGACCGGCGGTGTTGGGCACCGAGCCGACGGTCATCAGGGCGTGGCTGCCCTCGACGGTGCGGCCGTCGCCCATGGTCACCCGGATGCCGCCCGGCGTGCGCGCCACCGAGTCGGCGCGGGCGGCCTTGACCAGGGTCACGCCCCGTTCGGCGAACACTTCCTCGAGCACGGCCGCGGCGTCGCTGTCCTCGTGCGGCAGGATCTGGTCGCGGCTGGCCACCACCGTGACCGTGACGCCCAGTTCGGTGTAGGCGTTGCAGAACTCGGCGCCGGTGACCCCCGACCCGACGATCACCAGGTGCTCGGGCAGCCCGTCGAGGTCGTAGAGCTGGCGCCAGGTGAGGATCCGCTCCCCGTCGGGCACCGCGCCGGGCAGCACCCGCGGGCTGGCGCCGGTGGCGATCAGCACCACGTCGGCCTCCAACACGGCGGTCGCGCCGTCGGGGGTGCTCACCCGGACCCGGTGGTGGGCCAGCCCAGCGACGTCGTCGGTCAGCTCGCCACGGCCGGGCAGCACCGCGACCTTCGCGGCGAGCAACTGCGCCCCGATGTCGGCGGACTGGGAGCGGGCCAGCGTCTTCACCCGGCTGTTGATCTGCGGCAGCGAGATGGGCGCGTCGTCGATCCCGATGGCGAAACCCAGCCCGGCGGCGCGGCGCAACTCGGTGCGCACCCCGGTGGAGGCGATGAAGGTCTTCGACGGCACGCAGTCGTCGAGCACGCAGGCCCCCCCGATGCCGCCGGACTCCACGACGGTGACCTTCGCGCCGCGGGCCGCGGCGACCAGCGCGGCTTCGTATCCGGCCGGCCCGCCTCCGAGGATGACGATGCGCGGGGCGTTCCGGGAAGCCACCGGCCCATCTAAACACCGAAGCCGTACGCTTTCCCGGTGCCGATCTACGCCGCCTACGGATCCAACATGGATCCCGAGCAGATGCTGGCGCGGGCTCCGCACTCGCCGATGGCCGGCACCGGCTGGCTCTACGGATGGCGCCTGACCTTCGCCGGGGAGGACATCAGCTGGGAGGGCGCCCTGGCCACCCTCGTCGAGGATCCGCTGTCGCGGGTCTTTGTCGTGCTCTACGACGTCACCGCCGCTGACGAGCAGAACCTGGACCGCTGGGAGGGCTCGGAACTGGGGCTGCACAGCAAGATCCGGGCGCGCATCGTCCGGGAGTCGTCCGACACCACCACCGACCCGGTGCTGGCCTGGCTGTACGTGGTCGACGGCTGGGAGGGCGGACTGCCCTCGGCGCGGTATCTGGGCGTGATGGCCGACGCCGCCGAAGTGGCCGGGGCGCCGGAGGAGTACGTGCGCGACCTGCGCACCCGGCCGGCCCGCAACGTCGGGCCGGGCACCACAGACTAGTGCGACCGGGCGAAGTCCCAGGCGTCGGAAACGATCTCGTCGAGACCTGGGTGCCGCGGCCGCCAGCCCAGTTCGGCCTCGGCGCGCTGCGCCGAGGCGATGAGCACCGCGGGGTCACCGGCGCGGCGCTCCGCGTCGCGGGCCGGGATCGGGTGCCCGGTCACCCGCCGGGCGCAGTCGATCACCTCCCGCACGCTGAATCCGGTTCCGTTGCCCAGGTTGTAGATCCGGTGCTCGCCGGGCTGCGGGGCGGCCAGCGCCAGCAGGTGCGCCTCGGCGAGGTCGCGGATGTGGATGTAATCGCGGATCGCGGTGCCGTCGGCGGTCGGCCAGTCGGCGCCGTAGACCAGGATCTCCGGGCGCAGTCCGGCGGCGACCTGTAGGACCAGCGGGATGAGGTGTGTCTCGCGGGTGTGCCGCTCCCCGAGTCCGGCGTGGGCACCGGCCACGTTGAAGTAGCGCAGGCTCGCCGCCGCCAGGCCGTGCGCGCGGGCGTACGACGCGATCGCGTGGTCGACGGCCAGCTTGGTCGCCCCGTAGGGGTTGGTCGGCGCGGCCGGGGTGTCCTCGGTGATCGGCATCCGCGCGGGTGCGCCGTAGACAGCCGCGGTCGAGGAGAACACCAGCCGCGGCGTTCCGCAGGCCCGCATCACCTCCAGCAACTCCAGGGTCCGCACGACGTTGGCCTGCCAGTAGAGCCGCGGGTCGGTCATCGACTCGCCTACCAGCGACCTGGCCGCGAAGTGCAGCACCCCGTCGAAGCGGCGGGCACTCAGCAGCCCCGCGGCCAGGGCCACCATGTCGCCGGCGACGAACTGCGCGCCCGTCGGGACGGCGTCGGCGTGCCCGGTCGACAGGTCGTCGACCACCACGACCTCGTGGCCGCGCTCCAGAAGGACTGCCGCGCAGACGCTTCCGACGTACCCGGCGCCGCCGGTGACCAGCAGCCTCACCCGAGGACGGCCGACTGCTCGACGATGTTGACCAGCACCCGGACCCCGATGGCCAGGGCCCGCTCGTCGATGTCGAAGTTGGGCTGGTGCAGGTCGCGCTGCGGGCCGTCCCCGCCCCACACCCCGAGCCGGGCCATCGCTCCGGGAACCTCCTCCAGGTACCAGGAGAAGTCCTCGCCGCCGCCGGACTGGCCGGTGTCGGCCAGCGCGTCGGGCCCGACCGCCTCGATGGCGTGGGTCACGATCTGGGTGGAGCGCTCCTCGTTGACCACCGGCGGCACCCCGCGCCGGTACTGCAGCGAGTGCTCGACCCCCAGGGGGGCCAGCAGCCCCGAAACGATCTCCCCCACAAGTGCTTCCAAGCCGACCCAGGTGTCCCGGTCGGCGGTGCGCACGGTCCCGGCCAGGGTTCCGATCTGCGGTATGGCGTTGGCGGCCACGCCGGCGCTGGCCGCGCCCCAGACCATCACGGTCCCGTTGCGGGGGTCGACCCGCCGGGAGAGCACCCCGGGCAGACCGGTGATCACGGTGCCCATGCCGTAGACCAGATCCGAGGTCAGGTGCGGGCGCGAGGTGTGCCCGCCCGGGGAGTGCAGGGTGATCTCGATCGAGTCGGCCGCCGAGGTGATCGGGCCGGCGGTGATGGCCACCCGGCCGACCTCCAGGCGGGGGTCGCAGTGCAGCGCGAAGATCCGCGACACCCCGGTGAGCACCCCGGCGGCGATCGCGTCGATGGCGCCGCCGGGGATGAGTTCCTCGGCGGGCTGGAAGACCAGCCGGACCCCCACCGGCAGCTCCGGCGCCCTGGCCAGCGCGGTCGCCACGGCGAGCAGCATCGCGGTGTGCGCGTCGTGGCCGCAGGCGTGCGCGACCCCCGGCACCGTCGAGGCGTAGGGCGCCCCGGTCCGATCGGTCAGCGGCAGCGCGTCCATGTCGGCGCGCAGCGCGATCCGGGTCGCGTGGGCGGGTCCGAGATCGCAGACCAGGCCGGTGCCGGCGGGCAGCGCTTTGGGGTTGAGGCCGGCCTCCACCAGCCGGTCGGCGACAAACTGGGTCGTCGCGAACTCCTGGCGGCCCAGCTCGGGGTGGCGGTGGATGTGCCGCCGCCATGCGACCAGCTCGTCGTAGTGGGCGGCCAGCCAGGATTCGGCGATGTCGGCCAGCGGCATCCTGGAAGTATCGCACCGGTGAGTGATTAGGCTGGCGCGCTGTGACTCCAGACGCCGCCCGGGCAGCCGCGGTGATCGCCGAACGCACCGGCACCGACCGGCACGACGCCGCGGTGGTGCTGGGCTCGGGCTGGGCCGCGGCGGCCGCCGCCCTGGGCACCCCGGCCGCCGAACTGGCGATGGCCGACATCCCCGGCTTCGCCGCGCCGTGCGCCGAGGGCCACCGCGCCCGGGTGCTGTCGGTGCCGGTCGGGCCGCGACGGGTGCTGGTCATGCTGGGCAGGGTGCACGCCTACGAGGGCTACGGCCTGCACGAGGTGGTGCACCCGGTGCGCACCGCCTGTGCGGCCGGGGCCGGTGTGGTGGTGCTGACCAACGCCGCCGGGGGGCTGTGCCCGGACTACCGGGTGGGCCGTCCGGTGCTGATCGCCGACCACCTCAACCTGACCGCGCGCTCGCCGCTGACCGGCCCGCAGTTCGTCGACCTGGTGGACGCCTACAGCCCGCGGCTGCGCGCGCTGGCCCGCTCGGTGGACCCGGAGCTGCCCGAGGGCGTCTACGCCGCGGTGCCCGGCCCGCACTACGAGACCCCGGCCGAGATCCGGATGCTGCGGACGCTGGGGGCCGACCTGGTGGGGATGTCCACCGTGCCCGAGACCATCGCCGCCCGGGCGGCCGGCGCCGAGGTGCTGGGGATCTCGCTGGTCACCAACCTCGCCGCCGGGATGACCGGGGAGCCGCTGCGGCACGACGATGTGCTGGCCGCCGGTCGGGGGTCGGCCGTCGCGCTGGGCGCACTGCTGGCCGGGGTGCTGGCCCGACTGGGAGATTAGCGGGGCCCGAACTGCCGGTCGCCGGCGTCGCCGAGCCCGGGCACGATGTAGGAGGCCTCGTCGAGGCCGTCGTCGATCGCGGCGGTGAACAGCCGGGCCCCGGGGGCGGCGGCCGCCAGCGCGGTGATCCCCGGCGGCGCGCACACCACGCACACCACGGTGATGTCGGCGGCGCCCCGCCCGGTGAGCAGGCCAAGCGTGTGGGCCATCGACCCGCCGGTGGCCAGCATCGGGTCGAGCACCATCACCGGTTGGCGGCTCAGGTCGGCCGGCAGCGACTCCAGGTAGGGCACCGGCTCGGCGGTGCTCTCGTCGCGCGCCACCCCGACGAAGCCCACCCGGGCCTCGGGGATCATGGCGTGCGCCTGGTCGACCATGCCCAGCCCGGCCCGCAGCACCGGGACCAGCAGCGGCGGGCTGGCCAGCCGGGCGCCGGCGGTCTCGGCCAGCGGGGTGCGCCCGGTGAGCGCCTCGCGGGGGGCGTCGCGGGTCGCCTCGTAGACCAGCATCAGGGTGAGGTCGCGCAGCGCCGCCCGGAAGGCGGCGTTCCCGGTCTCCCGGTCGCGCAGCGTGGTCAGCCGGGCGGCGGCCAGCGGATGGTCGACGACACACACGTCCATGGCTGCTGACTGTAGGTCGTTAGGCTGTCCGCCATGGCTGCAGAGCTGGTACCCGTTCGCCTCGGCATCACCGGCGGTGACTTCTACACCCTGTGGGCGCCGCGCTGGCGCGACGAGGGCGACGACTGGGAGGCCTTCCTGGGCCGCGGCGAGGACCTCTACGGATTCCCCTCGGTGGCCGAACTGACCGCGTTCGTGCGGTCCGACTCCACCAACGACCTCGCCGAGCACCCGGCCTGGCGGGCGGTGCAGCAGGTCGACGCCCACCGGCTCACCCCGGACGCGGACCGCAACGCCGACCTCGTCGCGGTCGAGGAACTACTGGCCGGCAAGCCCACCGAGGAGTCGGTCACCACCCTGGCCAACACCCTGGCGGTGGTGTCCTCGATCGGCACGGTGTGCGAGCTGCCCGCGGTGACCCGGTTCTTCAACGGCAACCCCAACCTCGGCTGGGTGACCGGCGGTGCCGAACAGTTCAGCGGGCGGGCCGGCCGCAAACGCTGGGCGACCATCGGCGAGATCGTGGGTCGGGGCTGGAGCGGGGTGATCACCGCGATCGACGAGATCGTCACCACCCCGGAGGTCGACGTCCGCGCCGTCGCCGCGGCCGCCGCCGAACTCGACGAGCCCTACGAGGCCGCCGACGGGCTGGCCGCCGGGGTCGTGGTGGAGACAGCCTTCGACGCCGACTACGACCTGTCCGAGTCGGCGGCACTGGTCAGCGACTCCGGGGTGGCCGCCGCCGCGAGCCGGGTGGTGCTCGGCGGCGACGCGAACTTCTGGGAGCACGTCGGGATCGACCCGGTGCAGGTGATGACCGACGACGGCACCTACTACACCCTGCGCTGCTACTTCGGCGACAAGCCGATCTTCCTCGGGCGCAACGGCCGGATCAGCGTGTTCGGCTCGGAGCGGGCGCTGGCGCGCTACCTGGCCGACGAGCACGACCACGACCTGGCCGACCTGAGCACCTACGACGACATCCGCACCGCGGCCACCGACGGCTCGCTGCGCATCGAGGTCACCGACGACAACATCTACGTGCTCAACGGGCTGGCCGACGACCTCGCCGACAGCCCCGACGCCGTCGACCGCGACCAGCTGGCGCTGGCGGTGGAGTTCATCCGCGACGTCGGGGTGTACTCCGAGGACGACGAGGTGGACACCCGGCTGGCCGCCGGCACACCGCTGGGCGGGCTGGTCGGCTACATCCTCGAGCCCGAGGGCGCTAACCGCCCGCCCGGGCCGTTCGCCGCCGCCGCCGAGAAGTGGGAGGAGCTCGAGCGGTTCGTGGAGTCGCGGCTGAGGCGCGAGTAGCGCCGAAGCCGGCGACGACAGCGTCGTCAGAGTCGCGGCTGAGGCGCGAGTAGCGCCTTCGCGCTGGGGGCGCGAGTAGCGCCTCCATTTTCTGTCCGACCCCCATGACATCATCGAATACATGTTCGACTCCCGACTGCACGACTACTTCGAGCCGGCCGACACGGCTCGGTCGCGGAGCCTGCTGGCCGAAATCGCCGCCGCGGCCCGACGGGAGAACCGGGCCGCCGCGCAGAGGCTGGCCGCGGCTGCCGAACTGTTCGAGCTGCGCCGGGCGGAGCGCGGCGAGGCCGAGGAATGGGCGGTCGACACCTGGGCCGCCGTGGGCGCCGAGGTCGCCGCGGCGCTGCGGATCAGCCTGGGCAAGGCCGGCAGCTACCTCGGCTACGGCCTGGCCATGCGGCGGCTGCCGGCCGTCGCGGCGGTGTTCGCCGCCGGCGACATCGACATGGGCTCGTTCCAGACCATCGCTTACCGCACCGAACTGATCACCGACCCGGACGCCATGGCCGACGTCGACCGGCTGATCGCCGCCCGGGCGGCGCGTTGGCCGTCGATGAGTCGTGGGCGCCTGGCCCGGGAACTCGACCGCATCATCGAGTCCCGCGATCCCGACGCGGTCCGCCGCGTCCGGGAGCGCACCGTCGACCGCGCGGTCAGCATATGGGACTACCGCGACGGCACCGCCGACCTCACCGGGCGCCTGTTCGCCACCGATGCACACCTGCTGGACCGGCGACTCGACGCGCTGGCCGCGACGGTGTGCCAGGGCGATCCCCGCACCCTCGCCCAGCGCCGGGCCGACTCACTCGGCGCGCTCGCGGCCGGGGCACAGCGACTCCGGTGCCGCTGCGACACCCCCGACTGCCCCGCCGCCGAGGCCACCGCCAGCGCGGTGGTGATCCACGTCGTCGCCGACCAGGGCACCCTCGACGGGACGTCGGCAACTCCGGCCTATCTGCTCGGCGCCGACGCCCTGATCTCCGCCGAGTTGCTGCGGGAGCTCGCCGCCCAGGCCCGGTTGCGCCCGCTGGTGCATCCCGCCGACGCGCCCCCGGAGAACCGCTACCGGCCCTCGCGCGCCCTGGCCGACTTCATCCGCGCGCGCGACCTGACCTGCCGCGCGCCCGGCTGCGACCGGCCGGCCACCGAGTGCGACCTCGACCACACCATCCCCTACCCGCACGGCGCGACTCACGCCTGCAACCTGAAATCGCTATGCCGCCTTCATCATGTGACGAAAACCTTCTGGGGCTGGAAGGACCGGCAACTTCCCGACGGGACGGTGCTGTGGGAGCTTCCGGGCGGGCGGACCTACGTGACCATTCCCGGCAGCGCCCTTCTCTTCCCGTCCCTGATGACACCGACCGGAAACCTTCCCGTATCGCCGGAAACCACCGAGCCGGCCGTCGGGCGCACGGCGATGATGCCGCTGCGCGGCACCACCCGCTCGGCCGGCCGCGCGCACCGGATCGCCACCGAGCGCAACCGCAACCGCCGGGAGCGGCTGGGTGCGCCGTTCTAACCCACCAGCACCGCGTAGCGGGGCTTGATGACCTCGTCGATGATGGCCAGGCGTTCGTCGAAGTGGATGAAGGCCGACTTCATCGCGTTGACGGTGAGCCGCTGCAGGTCGGTCCAGCCGAACCCGAAGGTCTCGACCATTGCGAGCATCTCCCGCGACATGGTCGTGTCGCTCATCAGCCGGTTGTCGGTGTTGACCGTGACCCGGAACCGCAGGCGGGACAGCAGGTCGATCGGGTGCTCCGCGAGGCTGGGCACGGTCCCGGTGTGCACGTTGGAGCTCGGGCACATCTCCAGCGGAATCCGCTTGTCCCGGACGATCTCCGCCAGCCGCCCCAGCCGCGCCGATCCGTCGGGCAGAACGTCGATGTCGTCGACGATGCGCACGCCGTGGCCGAGGCGGTCCGCGCCGCAGAACGCCAGCGCCTGGTGGATCGACGGCAGCCCGAACGCCTCGCCGGCGTGGATGGTGAACCGGGCGTTGTGGGCGCGCATGTACTCGAAGGCGTCGAGGTGGCGGGTCGGGGGGTGGCCGGCCTCGGCGCCGGCGATGTCGAACCCGACCACGCCGCGATCGCGGAAGGAGATGGCCAGCTCGGCGATGTCGCGGGACCGCACCGCGTGCCGCATCGCGGTCAGCAGACCGCGAACCACGACGGCCCGGCCCGCGGCCGCCGCGCTCTTCTCCCCGTCGGCGAACCCGGCCAGAACTGCCTCCACCACCTCGTCGAGGGACAGCCCGGCGGCGGTGTGCAGTTCCGGGGCGAAGCGCACCTCGGCGTAGACGACGTTGTCGGCGGCGAGGTCCTCCACGCACTCCAGCGCGACCCGGTGCAGCGCCTCGGCGGTCTGCATCACGGCCACGGTGTGATCGAACGGCTCGAGGTAGTGCACCAGCGAACCGCGCCCCGCACGGGACCGGAACCAGGCCGCCAGCTCGGCCTCGTCGGTGGAGGGCAGCCCGTCGTAGCCCACCTGCCCGGCGATGTCGAGCACGGTGGCCGGGCGCAGCCCGCCGTCGAGGTGGTCGTGCAGCAAAGCCTTGGGCGCGCGGCCGATCGTCTCGAGGGTCAGCGGTGTGGTCATTGTCACCATTGTGCCTGCTGTGACGTCATCTCCGCTTCATTCTTTTCCCTGTACAAAGGGGGTTAGAGTCCACCAAACGGACCTGGAGGGCCGATGACCACGATGACCAGACCCGC
>CAYXOM010000023.1:0-5570 GCA_964466565.1 uncultured Mycobacterium sp. | reverse complement strand
CGGCGCTCGCGATGGCCGCATCGGCGAGCGGGCGGGCCGCCCGGGCGGGCTGGCTGGTGCTGGCCCGCGGCGCCGGTTCGGCGGCACGCTCGGTCGGGCGCGCCCGGGACATCGAGCCCGCACACCGTCGTGACGGAATGGCGTTGGGGTTGCTGGCGCTGGCGGTGGTGCTGGCGGCCGCATCCTGGTTCGGCGCCGCGCGCCCGGTGGGTGGCTGGATCGACTCCGCGCTGCGGGTCCTCGTCGGCGGGGCCGTGGTGCTGCTGCCGGTGCTGCTCGCCGCCGCGGCGGTGGTGCTGATGCGGACCGCCCCCAATCCCGCGACCCGGGCCAGACTGATCATGGGCGCCGCGATGGTGTTCCTACCGGTGCTGGGGCTGTGGCACCTGTGGTCGGGTTCGCCTACCGCGCCGGCGGACCGGGCCCGCACGAGTGGCTTCGTGGGATTCGCCACCGGCGGTCCGCTCGCCGACGGCGTCACGGTCTGGATCGCCACGCCGCTGCTCATCATGGCGGTGGTGTTCGGCGTGCTGCTGATCACCGGCATGACCCTGCGCGAACTACCGGCCGAATTGCACGGGATGTTCGCCACCCGCCACGGGCGCCGGTACGCGGAGTACTTCGACGACGGTGACGACGCCTTCGACGACGACGCCGGTTCCTATGCCGGCTTCGCCCATGCCGACCCGTACGCCGGCTTCGCCGACGACGGCTGCGACGACCCGCGCGCCTTCGACGACGGCCCACACGGCTGGGCCGGCCCGCCGGGCCCGTCCGGTACGCCACTGGAGAACTACCCGCTCGACGATCAGCCCGGCGAGCGGCCGGTTTCAGCCCTGCCCACCGAGCCGATCAAGCCCCGCCGGAAGAGGCCCGCTGCCGGCAGGGCGCCGGCGCGGGTCCGGCGCGACCAGACCGACCGCGTGGTCGAGGGCCCCTACTCGCTGCCCTCAATGGACCTGTTGATCCCCGGTGATCCGCCGAAGCGCCGCAGTTCGTCCAACGACCAGATGGTCGAGGCGATCTCCACGGTCCTCGAGCAGTTCAAGGTCGACGCCGCCGTGACCGGCTGTACCCGGGGCCCCACCGTCACCCGTTACGAGGTGGAACTGGGACCCGGGGTGAAGGTGGAGAAGATCACCGCGCTGCAGCGGAACATCGCCTACGCGGTGGCCACCGAGAGCGTGCGACTGCTGGCGCCGATACCCGGGAAGTCGGCGGTGGGCATCGAGGTGCCCAACACCGACCGGGAGATGGTCCGGCTCGCCGACGTGCTGACGGCGCCGGCGACCCGTCGCGACCACCACCCGCTGGTGATCGGCCTGGGCAAGGACATCGAGGGCGACTTCGTCTCGGCGAACCTCGCCAAAATGCCGCACCTGCTGGTGGCGGGTTCGACCGGCTCCGGAAAGTCCAGCTTCGTCAACTCGATGTTGGTGTCGCTGCTGGCCCGGGCGACTCCCGAGGAGGTCAGGATGATCCTGATCGACCCGAAGATGGTGGAGCTGACCCCCTACGAGGGGATTCCGCACCTGATCACCCCGATCATCACCGCGCCCAAGAAAGCCGCTGCCGCCCTGGCCTGGCTGGTCGAGGAGATGGAGCAGCGCTACCAGGACATGCAGGCCTCCCGGGTCCGCCATATCGACGACTTCAACGCCAAGGTGCGCTCGGGGAAGATCACGACGCCGCTGGGCAGTCAGCGCGAGTACAAGCCCTACCCCTACATCGTGGCGATCGTCGACGAACTCGCCGACCTGATGATGACCGCCCCGCGCGACGTCGAGGACGCCATCGTGCGGATCACCCAGAAGGCGCGCGCCGCGGGAATCCACCTGGTGCTGGCCACCCAGCGTCCCTCGGTGGACGTCGTCACCGGCCTGATCAAGACGAACGTCCCCTCCAGGCTGGCCTTCGCGACGTCGTCGCTCACCGACAGCCGGGTCATCCTGGACCAGCCGGGTGCGGAGAAGCTGATCGGCATGGGCGACGGCCTTTTCCTGCCCATGGGAGCGGGCAGGCCGATCCGGCTGCAGGGCGCCTACATCAGCGACGACGAGATCCACGCGGTCGTTCAGGCCTGCAAGGACCAGGCCGAGCCCGAGTACACCGACGGCGTGACCACCGCCAAGTCGTCGGGTGAGCGGGCGGAGGTCGACCCCGACATCGGCGACGACATGGACGTCTTCCTGCAGGCCGTGGAGCTGGTGGTCTCCAGCCAGTTCGGCTCCACCTCGATGCTGCAGCGCAAGCTGCGGGTCGGCTTCGCCAAGGCCGGCCGACTGATGGACCTCATGGAGACCCGCGGCATCGTGGGCCCGTCGGAGGGCTCGAAGGCGCGCGAGGTGCTGGTGAAGCCCGATGAGCTGGCCGCCACCCTGACCGCGGTCCGCGGCGGCGGCGCCGGCGACGACGACGGGGAACCGGCGGAGGGCGACCTCTAGAGCAGGAGCAACATCCGGGTGTTGCCCAGGATGTTGGGTTTGACGTAGCTGAGATCGAGGAACTCCGCGACGCCGACGTCGTAGGAGCGGCACATCTCCTCGTAGACCTCGGCGGTGACCGGCGTGCCCTCGATCTCGGCGAACCCGTGCCGGGAGAAGAACTCGGTCTCGAAGGTCAGCACGAACAGCCGCCGAAGTTGCAGATCCCGGGCGACCTCGAGCAGTCGGTCGACGATGGCGTGGCCGATGCCGCGGCCCCGCACGGCGGGCTCGACGGCCACCGTCCGCACCTCGCCGAGATCCGACCACAGCACGTGCAGCGCGCCGCAGCCGACCACCTCGCCGCCGATTTCGGCGACCCAGAACTCCTGCACCGCCTCGTAGAGGGTGACCAGGTTCTTCTCCAGCAGGATTCGGCCGGAGTAGGTGTCGACCAGGCGCTTGATGTCGGGCACGTCGGAGGTCCGGGCACGCCGGACGGTGGGCGCCCCGGTGACTTCCGCGGCCGCCGGGCCGGGCGAATGGTCGGTCACCGCGCAACCCTATCGCCGGGCCTGGCGGGAGGGCGGTAGCGATAGTGTGTTTGCCGTGACGGGCCAGCCGCAGACTCCGGATGAGGCCCGACCGGTCCCGGTGACCAACATCGCGAATCTGCTCACCGGTCTACGACTCGTTCTCGTGCCGGTCTTCCTGCTGTTTCTCTTCGCCGGGGACGGGCATCAGAGCGCCAGCCGGATCGCGGCCTTCGCAGTGTTCGCCATCGCGCTGATCACCGACCGGCTGGACGGTTCGCTGGCGCGCAGCTACGGCATGGTCACCGAGTTCGGCAAGCTGGCCGACCCGATCGCCGACAAGATGCTCGTCGGCGCCGCCCTGGTCGGCCTGTCGATGCTCGGCGACCTGCCGTGGTGGGTGACGGTGGTCATCCTGACCCGCGAGATCGGCGTCACGCTGCTGCGGTTGGCGGTGCTGCGACGCGGCGTGATCCCGGCGAGCCGCGGCGGCAAACTCAAGACCCTTGTCCAGGCGGTGGCCATCGGCCTGTTCATCCTTCCGCTGCACAACTGGCCGCCGATCTGGTCGACGCTGGCCTGGTGGGTGATGGGCGCGGCGATCGTCCTGACCGTGATCACCGGCTTGGAATACGTGTTCTCTGCCGTCCGGCAGTCCCAAGACCGGAACTGACCCGGGAACCAAACCCCGCCGCCCGGCGTTGTCCCCAGTGCCGCGACGACCTGATGCCGCGACGATCTGAGGAGGGACGGCGATGGCCATACTGCTGCGTGAGGTGATCGGCGACGAACTGCGCCGCGCCCGGACCTCGCAGGGCCGGACCCTGCGTGAGGTCTCGCACTCCGCGCGGGTGAGCCTGGGGTATCTCTCGGAGGTGGAACGCGGCCGCAAGGAGGCCTCCAGCGAACTGCTCGGCGCCATCTGCACGGCACTGGACGTCCCCCTGTCGCAGGTGCTGACCCGTGCGGGGGCGCAGATGGCCTGCCGCGAGGAGCACCCCGAGGTCACCCGTCTGGCGGTGTCGCGGGACGCGCGGCTGAACCGCTCGCCCGCTATGGCGGTGGCGTGATCGGCGTCACGTCACGCGGCTGTGGGTCGGCAGAGTTCGCCGCGCTGCTGCGCCCGGGCCGCCCGAACCGATAAATTGAGGCGACCAGCAAGCGGCATTCGATTCGAAGGCGGGCAAGAACAATGGCCAATCCGTTCGTCAAGGCGTGGAAGTACCTGATGGCGCTGTTCGGCGCCAAGGTCGACGAATACGCCGATCCCAAGGTCCAGATCCAGCAGGCCATCGAGGAGGCCCAGGGCCAACACCAGGCGCTGACCCAGCAGGCGGCCCAGGTGATCGGCAACCAGCGCCAGCTTGAGATGCGGCTCAACCGTCAGCTGGCCGACATCGAGAAGCTGCAGGCCAACGTCCGCCAGGCGCTCACCCTGGCCGATCAGGCCACCGCCGCCGGCGACGCGGCCAAGGCCACCGAGTACACCAACGCCGCCGAGGCCTTCGCCGCCCAGCTGGTGACCGCCGAGCAGAGCGTCGAGGACCTCAAGACGCTTCACGACCAGGCCCTGCAGTCCGCTGCGCAGGCGAAGAAGGCCGTCGAGCAGAACGCGATGGTGCTCCAGCAGAAGATCGGCGAACGCACCAAACTGCTCAGCCAGCTCGAGCAGGCCAAGATGCAGGAGCAGGTCAGCGCCTCGCTGCGGTCGATGAGCGAGATCGCTGCGCCCGGCAACACCCCCAGCCTCGACGAGGTCCGGGAGAAGATCGAGCGCCGCTACGCCAACGCCATGGGCTCGGCCGAGCTGGCGCAGAGCTCGGTACAGGGCCGGATGCTGGAGGTGCAGGACGCCAGCATCCAGATGGCCGGCCACTCGCGCCTCGAGCAGATCCGCGCCTCCATGCGCGGTGAGGCGCTGCCGGCCGGCGATGTCACCGTCACCCCGGCCACCCCGGTCAGCTCACCGGAGCCCGAGCAGCCGCTGGGACAGTAGGACCCGCGGGAGGAGGTGAGTGCCGATGGCGGTGAAACCGCATGCCAGCGCGGTGCGCCGGTCGGCGCTACAGCGTGGGATCGACACGGTCAGCGAGTACGCCGACATCGCCGCCCAGAAACTCGGGGCGCTGGCCGACCCTCGTGCCCGGTTGCTGCGCAAGCGGCGCTGGGCGCTGCGGCTGGGCCTGATCTTCGGCGCCGCCTCGGTGTTCTGGGTCGGCGTCACCGGTCTGCTGGCGGCGTGGAGCACGCCGCTGTGGGCGTTGATCGCCTCCGGCGCGATCGCGGCCGGGGCGGCGGTGCCCGCGACGCTGTGGCTGCTGCGCTATCGCTGGCTGCGCGGCGAACCGCTCCCCCCGCGGCGCGAGGCCATCATGCGCCGGATGCCCCCACCGGGCTCGGTGGCCCGGCCGGCGATGTCGGCGCTGGCCGCCTCGGAACGCGGCCTGCATTCGCTGCTCGGGGTGATCCAACGGGCCCGGCTGCTCCCGGCCGAGGCGGTCGGTGAGCTCCCCGCGGCGGCGGGGCTGTCGGCGGCCGCCATGACCGCCACCGCCGCCGAGGTGGCCGCCATGGAGCGGGCGGCCGGTCAGGCGCCACAGTCGCGTGCCTACCT
>CAYXOM010000022.1:0-2068 GCA_964466565.1 uncultured Mycobacterium sp. | reverse complement strand
CTTTGTCTGGAACGGGTCGGAGTCCTGAACTTCGGCGGTGTCCTCGGCCTCTTCGGATTCCCCGGCTTCGGCGGTCTCCTCGTCCTCGGCGCGCGCCTCCGCTTCCCGCACCTCCGCGTCGCGCCGCGCCGCCTCGAGGGAGTCGATCACCTCCTCGGCCTCGACCCCGCCGAGGACGGCGCCGGACTCGTCGACGGCGATCCCGATGCCCGACGGGGAGGACAGCGCGGCGTCCAGCGCCGAGCGCAGGGTGGCCTCGGGCCGGAACAGCGAGCCGCCCGCGGTGAGGCAGTCGTAGAGTTCGCCGCCGTCGCGGTGCCGTTGCACCCCGGCGGCGTCGATCCAGCCGATCGGCGAGCCGTCCTCGCGCACCACCAGCCGCCACTGGCCGGCGTCGAGGCTCAGCGTGTCGATCTCCCCGGCGCTGACCGCCGGCACCTGCTGCAGCGGGAGCCCTGCGGCGCCGAAGAACTGCAGGGCGCGGTAGCCGCGATCGGCGCCGATGAACTCCGAGACGAAGTCGTTGGCGGGGTGGGCCAGCAGCCGGGCGGGTGCGTCGTACTGCTGCAGCGCCCCGCCGCGGCCGAACACCGCGACCGCGTCGCCGAGTTTGACCGCCTCGTCGATGTCGTGGGTGACGAAGACGATGGTCTTGCGCAGTTCGCTCTGCAGCCGGAGGATCTCGGCCTGCAACTCCTCGCGCACCACCGGGTCGACGGCGGAGAACGGCTCGTCCATCAGCAGGATCGGCGGATCAGCGGCCAGCGCCCGGGCCACCCCGACCCGCTGCTGCTGCCCGCCGGAGAGCTGCGCCGGGTAACGCAGGCCGAGCTCGGGGTCCAGGCCGACCCGCTCGAGCACCTCGTAGGCGGCCAGCCGCGCGGCGCGGCGCGACTCGCCCTTGAGCACCGGCACGGTGGCGACGTTGTCGATCACCCGCTGGTGCGGCATCAGCCCGCCGCTCTGGATCACGTAGCCGATGCCCAGCCGCAGGGTCACCGGGTCCACCGTCGAGACGTCCCGGCCGTCGACGCACACCGTCCCCGAGGTGGGGTCGGTCATCCGGTTGATCATCCGCATCGAGGTGGTCTTGCCGCACCCCGACGGCCCGACGAAGACCGTCAGCGTGCCCTGCGGCACCTCGAGGGTGAGCTGGTCCACCGCGACGGTGCCGTCGGGGTAGCGCTTGGTCACGTCGGTGAAGGTGATCATCACTCGGTGATGGGCTGATCGAAGCCGTTGTCGGCGATCCACTTGCGTGCCGCCTCGTCGGGGTCGACGCCGTCATTGCCGGAGACCGCGGTGTTCAGCTCGATCAGGTCGGTGGTGGTCAACCGAGCCGACACAGTGTCCAGGACGGTCTTGAGGGCGTCGGACATCTTCTGGGAGCGGACCACCGGCACGACGTTGTTGGCCAGGAAGTTGTTCAGCGGGTCGGTCAGGACCACCAGGCGGTTCTTCGGGATCGCCGGTGAGGTGCTGAAGATGTTGGCGGCGTCGACGGTGCCGTTGAGCAGCGCGCGCACCGTCGCCGGCCCCCCGCCGTCGCTGATGGCGACGAAGTTGTCCTCGCTGATGTCCAGCCCGTAGCGGGTCCGCAGGCCCGCCAGGCCCTGGGCCCGGTTGAGGAACTCCGAGGGCGCGCCGAACTTGACCTCGGCGGAGAACGGGGCGAGGTCGGCGATGCTGGTCAGGTTCCACTTCTGCGCCGTGCTGCGGCTCACCGCGACGGTGTCGGTGTCCTCGGCCGGCGCCGGGGTCAGGATCGACAGATCCCCCGGCAATGCCCGAAACAGCGCCAGTTCCACCTGATTCGCGGTGGTGACCCGGTTGTCGGGTTCGAAGTACTGCAGCAGGTTGCCGGTGTAGTCGGGAACCAGGTCGATCGAGCCGTCGCGCAGGGCCGGGATGTAGGTCTCGCGGCTGCCGATGCCGAACCGGCGGGCCACCTCGAACCCGTTGGCCTCCAGCGCCTGGGCGTAGATCTCGCCGATGATCTTGGACTCCGGGAAGTCCGCCGAGCCCACCACCACAGATTTCAGGTCACCCGGCCCGGCCGGGCCGCCCA
>CAYXOM010000021.1:0-4761 GCA_964466565.1 uncultured Mycobacterium sp. | reverse complement strand
TGGTGCGGGCCGAGGCGCGCCGGCTGCTCCCCCCCGCGCAGCGGGCCGAGGCGCGCCGGGCGGCGCTCGGCGCCGCTGCGGCGGCCGGGATCGTCGCGGTGCACGAGTGCGCCGGACCCGACATCGGCGGCACCGAGGACTGGGACGAGCTTCGCGGCACCCGGCACGGGGTGGAGGTGGTGGGCTACTGGGGCGAGGCCGTGTCGACGCCCGCCCAGGCCCGGGCGCTGATCGACGCCACCGGAGCCCGCGGGCTGGCCGGCGACCTCTTCGTCGACGGTGCACTGGGCTCGCGCACCGCCTGGTTGTGTGAGCCCTACGCCGACGCGCCCGGGCGGACCGGCTCCCGCCACCTCGATCCGGAGGCGATCGCCGACCATCTCGCCGCCTGCACCGAGGCCGGGGTGACCGCCGGGTTCCATGTCATCGGCGACGCGGCGGTGACCGCGGTGATCGACGCGATGCAGCGCACCGCCGACCGGTTCGGCCCCCCGGCGCTGGCGCGCTGCGGGCACCGGCTGGAGCACCTCGAGATGGTGTCTGCCGATCAGGCCCGCCGGCTCGGCGGCTGGGGAGTGATCGCCAGCATGCAGCCGGGATTCGACGCCCGCTGGGGCGGTCCGGACGGCATGTACGCGCGCCGCCTGGGCCGGTCGCGGGCCGCCGGTCTCAACCCTTTCGCACCGCTGGCCTCGGCCGGGGTGCCGCTGGCGTTCGGTTCGGACAGTCCGGTCACCGGTATGCATCCGTGGGCGTGGGTGTATGCCGCCAGTCACCATCGCAGCCCGGGCAGCGCGATCTCCGCGCGTGCCGCGTTCGCGGCCGCCACCCGCGGCGGCTGGCGGGCCGGCGGGGTGCGTGACGGGGTCAGCGGCACCCTGGTGCCCGGCGCACCGGCCAGCTACGCGGTCTGGGACACCGGCGACCTCGATGTCAGCGCACCCGACGACGCCGTCCAGCGCTGGTCCACCGACCCGCGGTCGCGGGTGCCGGCTCTGCCGCGGCTGGGCGACGGCGATCCGTGGCCGCGGTGCCTGCGGACCGTGCACCGGGGCGAGGTGCTGTATGGATAGCCGCCCGGTGCGGTGGGCGCTGGCCGCGATGGCCGGACTGCTGCTGTGTGCCGCCTTCCCGCCGGTCGGCTGGTGGTGGGCCGCGGTGGCGTCGCTCGCGCTGCTGGCCTGGGTGCTCACCCGGCCCGGGGTCAGCGCAGCCGGAGGCCTCGGCTACGGCCTGATCTTCGGCATCGCCTTCAACCTGCCGCTGCTGCCGTGGATCAGCGGTCTGGTCGGTTGGTTCCCCTGGATCGCCCTGTCGCTGCTGCAGGCACTGTTCCCGGCGGTGTTCGGTGCGCTGGCGGTGCCGGCGTCGCGGCTGGCCGGCTGGCCGGTGTGGCTGGCCCTGCTGTGGTCACTGCAGGAGTGGCTCAAGTCCTCGATTCCCTTCGGCGGATTCCCCTGGGGTGTGGTGGCTTTCAGTCAGACCGAGGGACCGTTGCTGGCGTTGGCCCGCCTGGGCGGCGCGCCGCTGGTGTCGTTCGCGGTCGCGCTGCTGGGCACCTCGCTGGCCGCCCTGGCGGTGTCGGCGGCGGGCGGGGACCGGGCCGTCCGGCTCGCCGTGCCCGCGGGGGCGATCGCCGCCGTCCTGCTGGCGTCCGTCGTCGCGACCCCCGCAGTGCGCGGGTCGGCGGCCGAGGGCGGCGAACCCGCCGTCACGGTCGCGGCCGTCCAGGGCAACGTGCCGCGGCTGGGGCTGGACTTCGCCAGCCAGCGCCGCGCGGTGCTCGACAACCACGTCAGCCAGACCCTGCACCTGGCCCGCGACGTGCGGGCCGGCGCCGCGGCGGCGCCGCGGTTCGTGATCTGGCCGGAGAACTCCTCGGACATCGACCCGCTCGCCAACGCCGACGCGGCGGCGCAGATCGACGCCGCGGCCTCGGCGATCGGGGCCCCGATCCTGGTCGGCACGGTGCTGGCCCGTCCGGACTGGACCCCGCAGACGCCGGCCGCCTCCAACACCGTGCTGGTGTGGAACCCCGGCGAGGGTCCCGGCGGGCGCCACGACAAGCAGATCGTCCAGCCCTTCGGCGAGTACCTGCCGTGGCGGTCGTTCTTCAGCCGGCTGTCGCCCTATGCGCAGCGGGCGGGATTCTTCGTGCCGGGCGACGGCAGCGGCGTGGTCCACCCCGCCGGGGTGCCGGTCGGGGTGGCGACCTGCTGGGAGGTGATCTTCGACCGCGCACTGCGCGAGTCGGTGCGCAACGGCGCCCAGATGCTCGCGGTGCCCACCAACAACGCGACGTTCGATGAAGCCATGAGCGAACAGCAACTGGCGTTCGCCCGGCTGCGCGCCGTCGAGCACGGCCGCTACGCGGTGGTCGCCGGAACCACCGGGATCAGCGCCGCGATCGCCCCCGACGGCGCTGAGCTGGCCCGCACCGGCTTCTTCACCCCGGCCTACCTCGACGTCGCGATCCGGCTGCGCACCGAGCAGACCCCGGCGACCCGCTGGGGAGGGGCGCTGCAGTGGGTGCTCGTCGGCGCTGCGCTCGCCGTGGTGGCGGCGGCGATCCTGCACAATGGTGGGCGCGTGCGGCCTCGACCCGAGCGGCACGGACGAGGAGTCGCATGAGCACGCCCCCGAGAAAGCCGCGCAAGGCCGCCGCCCGCAAGGCTGCCGCCAAGAGCGGCGAATCCGGCTCCCGGCTGCCCAGCGCCCGCACGTTGGTGATCATCCCGACCTACAACGAGCTGGAGAACCTCCCGCTCATCCTGGGCAGGGTGCACAAGGCCCGGCCCGACGTCGACGTCCTGGTGGTCGACGACGGCAGCCCGGACGGCACCGGCGCGCGGGCCGACGAGTTGGCGCTGGCCCACCCCGACCGCGTCCACGTCCTGCACCGCACGGCCAAGGACGGGCTGGGGGCGGCTTACCTGGCCGCCTTCGACTGGGGCCTGGAGCGCGGGTACACCGTCCTGGTCGAGATGGATGCCGATGGCAGCCACGCCCCCGAGCAGCTCTACCGGTTGCTCGACGCCGTCGACGCCGGCGCGGACGTGGCGATCGGCTCGCGCTACGTCGAGGGGGGGACGGTGCGCAACTGGCCGTGGCGGCGCCTGGCGCTGTCCCGCACCGCCAACACCTACGCCCGGGTGCTGCTGGGGGTGGGTGTCCGCGACATCACCGCCGGGTACCGGGCCTACCGGCGCGAGGTGCTGGAGAAGATCGACCTCGCCGCGGTGGATTCCAAGGGGTACTGCTTCCAGATCGACCTGACCTGGCGCGCCATCAACGCCGGTTTCGGGGTCCTCGAGGTGCCGATCACCTTCAAGGAACGCGAACTGGGGGTGTCGAAGATGAGCGGGTCGAACATCCGCGAGGCGATGGCCAAGACCGCGCAGTGGGGGATCGGCGGGCGCTGGGACCGGGCCCGCGGCGTGACCGGCTGAGCGGCCGGGGCCTTACGAGCGCCGCTTGGTCTTGATCAGGTCGAGGCGCTCCTTGAGCAACTCCTCGAGTTCCTCGACCGAACGGCGCTCCAGCAGCATGTCCCAGTGCGTCCGCGGCGGCTTGACCTTTTTGGGCTCGGGCAGTTCGCCCTCGATGAGGGTGCCCTCCATGCCGTTGCGGCACAGCCAGGTGCCGGGGATCTCGGCGTCGTCGGCGAACGGGACGTCGAACTCCTCGCCGTTCTCGGTGCGGTAACGCGCGACCTGGCGGGGCGCCAGATCGTGGTTGCGGTCGGTCTCGTAGCTCACGGCGCCGAGCCGGCTACCCCGCAGCACACGATCGGCCATGGTCAATTCTCCTTGCCGTTGAGGACGGGGAGCGCTGCGCTCCGACCCGGACCTTCATGATACGCGGGCCGCGGGCATGGGTGGTTCAGCCTCGTTCCGAGACGCGCCGACGGCTGGGCGCTGACCGGCGCGCCGCCGGGGTTCTCAGCAGGTGAACTGGACTCCGATACCGGGCTCCGGCGACGTCGTGCGGATGCAGCCCGGCGCGTCGACGCCGGAATCGGCGTAGCGCACCGCGGTCCGGCGCGCATAGTTCACGCACATCAGGACCACCGGGTCGGTCCGGCAGCGGAAGTCGCCGAACGCCAGCGAGCGCTCCGGCGGCAGCGGCGGGCCCTGGCCGGCCGCGAACCGGCCCGGGTCGCCGTGGGCGGAGCCGACCTTAACCCCGGTGCCGTCGAAGTCGACCCAGCCGCCCTTCCACACCCCGTAGACGCCGGGCGGCTGCGGTGGCGGGTCGTCGAGGTCCACCAGGCAGGCAAGGTCGGCCGGACCGCCGCGGTCATCGGTCATGCAGCTGATGCCCGCGGGCGTGGTGAACGCGACGTCCTCGCCCAGGGAGGTGGTGACGCCGCCGCGCAGCGCGATGTTGTATTCGGCGGCGTCGACCGGCTCGGCCGCCTGCACCCAGGCGATCGCCTCGGCGGCCGTCGCCCCGGGCCCGGGAGCGGCGGTTGCCGCCGCGCCGGTGCTCGTCTCGGGCGAGCTTGCCGGCGGGGAGGTCGCCCGGGAGGAGTCCGGCCGCGAGGGCGTGATCGGGGTCAATGCGGTTCCCCCAACACTGGCGTTCTCCGGCGCCGGCGAACAGCCCGCCAGCAGCACCGCCGCCGCGGCGATCCCGGCGATCCGCATGCGGCAAGGCTAGCCGCGATACGGTCGTGTCATGGCCCAACACACCGTAAGCGCCACCACCACCGGCGGCGTGGTGGAGGGGTTCGGCCGCGGCGGGGTCAACCGCTGGCGC
>CAYXOM010000020.1:0-1856 GCA_964466565.1 uncultured Mycobacterium sp. | reverse complement strand
CAGTTCCGGCCCGGTGATCCCGGCCCGGAACCCCGGGTAGTTCTCCACCTCGGTCGTCGTCATCAGCGCACCGCCGAACGACGTGCCCTCGAACACCAGGGGCGAGAGTTGGGCCCGGGCGGTGTAGATCGCGGCGGTGTAGCCGGCCGGGCCGGATCCGATGACGATGACGTCGTGAATGGTGGACATGCCAACCTCTCTGCCCTCTGTGCCTTCAGCTTTGCGGTGTGCCTTCAGCTTTGCGGAGCCCTGGCGAACCTGAGTTCCGCTCCGGCCGTCGGGCGCCCGCAACGACAAACAACAGACTAGGCGGGAGTGTTCCGCCCCGCTGTGCGGGGCATATTCGGCCCGGGCCCGCCCGGCGGCGCGGCCAGGATCACCGCCAGCCGGGCCCGGCCCCGGGCGCGTCTGCTCTTGACCGTGCCGGGCGCCACCCCGAGCAGTACCGCGGCCTCGGTCACCGAGTAGCCGTGCAGATCCACCGTCAGCACCGCCGCCCGCTGCCCGGGTGGCAGTTCCAGCAATGCCCGCCGCACGACCAGGGCGCTCTCCACGGCGTCGGCGTGGTCCGGTGCGGCCGGGCCAGCCGGCATCGCGGTCTCGGGCCGGATCCGGCCGCGCCGCAGCCGGTCGGAGCAGGCGTTCACCACGATGCGGTGCAGCCAGCTGCCGACGGCGGCGTCCCGCCGGAAGTCCGCGGCGGCCCGGTGGGCCGACAGCATGGCGTCCTGCAGCGCATCGTCGGCGTCCTCGACGCTGCGGCTGCGTCCGCGGGCCAATCGCAGCAGCCGCGGCTGATGACGGCGGAAAAGCTCGGCGAAGGCCCGGCGGTCCCCGGCGACGTGAGCCGCGAGCAGATCGGCGTCGCTGCGCGGGTCGTCGCTGGGCACGGGCCGGACGGTAGCCAGCATCCGGCAGGGCGGCACTTCACCGGCGTCGCGGGTTGTTCAGGAGGCCGCGCGCACCCCGATCTCGGTGATGTCGGTTCGGTTGAGTCCGGCGGTCTGCCCCAGCGTCGAGATCCACACCAGAAGGTAGGACGTCTGCGGAGCGTCGGCGACCGGAATCGTGTTGGTGCCGGGCCGCAGTGCGGTCGGCCCGGCCAGCAACGCGGTGTCCTCCAGGGTCGCCGGGCTGGCCGAGTCCGCTGAGCGGATCTGAACCTGGGTGCCGGTGCCGGTGACTCCGACGGTGACGCCGCCGACGACGGTCGGGCCGGGCAGCTGCAGCATCAGGCCCACGCCGTTCTTGAAGTTGGGGAACGGCACGGCGTCCGAGTAGGTGTCGGTGGGCCACTTGGTGTCCGGGTCTCCGTCGATCGCCAGGCCTGCGAGGTCGGGCGCATCAGCGCCTCCGGCCGGTGAGAACACCGTCGCCGCCACGGGTTTGACTTCGGCCCCGGCCGAGGCATCGGCGGGCGGCGCCGTGGTGTTCAGCCCCAGCCGCTCCCCGCGCAGTTCGCTGCCGCCGTCGTCGAACAGTCGGCCCACCAGCGAGTTCAGCACCAGCAGCGCGACCAACAGCACCGCTGCGCCCGCGACTCCGCCCGTGATCAGGGTGCGTTTCCGCCGAGCCGCCTGTTCGGCAGGGTCGATCGGGGGGCGTTCCCGGGTGGCGACCGCGGCCTCGCCCGCCGCCGCCGTGACCCGCTCGGTCGCCGCCGTGGCCCGGGTCAGCAGATTGAGCAGCGTCGCGGTGCTGCTGATCCCGCCGCCCGGGGTGACCGAACGCGCCGCCGCCGCCGAGATCTGGAACGGGATCTCGGGGTTGAGGCTGCGGGGCTCGGGTGGTGCGCCGCCCGGCCCGAGCGCGACGGGTCGCAGTCCGCTGGGCGATCCGGCCTCGGGCAGCGGCCA
>CAYXOM010000019.1:0-24001 GCA_964466565.1 uncultured Mycobacterium sp. | reverse complement strand
CCCCGGGGGGCGACGGCCCGCCAGTGCTGCACCTCGAGGACGGCCTGCTCTACCTCGACCGCTACTGGATCGAGGAGCGCCGGGTCGCTGAGGACGTGCTGACGCTGGCGGCGGTCCGCCGCAGCGGCCCGGCCGCCGACGTCGAGCGGCTGTTCGGTCCGGACTACGCCGAGCAGCGCGGCGCGGCGCGACTGGCACTGTCGCGGGCGTTGACCGTCCTGACCGGCGGGCCCGGCACCGGAAAGACCACCACCGTCGCCCGACTGCTGGCGCTGCTGGCCGAGCAGGCCGAACTGGCCGGTCGGCCGCGGCTGCGGATCGCGCTGGCCGCCCCCACCGGCAAGGCCGCCGCGCGTCTGCTCGAGGCGGTGAACCTCGAGGTCGGTGCGCTCGACGCCGCCGACCGCGGCCGTCTCACCGGCCTGAGCGCGACCACCCTGCACCGGCTGCTGGGCAGCCGGCCGGACTCGTCGTCGCGGTTCCGGCACAACCGCGAGAACCGGCTGCCGCACGACGTGGTCGTCGTCGACGAGACCTCGATGGTGTCGCTGAGCATGATGGCCCGGCTGCTGGAGGCCGTGCGGCCGGACTCGCGGCTGGTGCTCGTCGGCGACCCCGACCAGCTGGCCTCGGTGGAGGCCGGCGCGGTGCTGGCCGACCTGGTCGAGGGCCTCAGTGTCCTCGACGACAGCCCGGTCGCGCGGCTGGTCACCTCGCACCGCTTCGGCGCCTCGATCGGCGCGCTGGCCGGGGCGATCCGCGACGGCGACGCCGGCGCAGCGCTGGAGGTCCTGGCCGCCGGCGGCGAGCACATCGAGTGGGTGCAGACCGAGCGGCCCGCCGACACCCTGCGTAAGGTTCTGGTGCCGCACGCCCTGGCGCTGCGCGAGGCCGCACTGCTCGGCGATGCCGCCGCGGCCCTGGAGATCCTCGGGCAGCACCGCATGCTGTGCGCGCACCGCCGCGGCCCGTACGGCGTGGCGCACTGGAACCGGCAGATCGAACGCTGGATGGCCGAGCTGACCGACATGCCGCTGTGGGCGCCGTGGTACCCGGGGCGCCCGGTGCTGGTCACCGCCAACGACTACGGCCTGGGCCTCTACAACGGCGACACCGGGGTTGCGGTGCTGCGCGACGGCGGCCTGCGGGCGGCGATCGCGACCGCCGGCGGGATGACCGACCTGGCCACCAGCCGGCTGGCCGACATCGAGACGCTGCACGCGATGACGATCCACAAGAGTCAGGGCAGCCAGGCCGCGGAGGTCACCGTGCTGCTGCCGCCGACCGACTCGCGGCTGCTGACCCGCGAGCTGCTCTACACCGCCGTCACCCGCGCCCGCCGCAAGGTGCGGCTGATCGGCTCCGAGGAGCAGTTCCGCGCCGCGGTGGAGCGCCGCGCGATCCGGGCGACCGGGCTCAGCCGGCGGCTGCGCGGGCGCTGAGACCCGTCCCCAGTGTGTGCCCTGTGCAGGAGAACCCGGCCCCACACCTGCACGGGGCACACGCTCGGCGGCCCGGCTGTATCTCTCAATCCCCGGTGAAGTGTGGGGCGCGCTTCTCGAACATCGCCGCGATGCCCTCCCTGAAGTCCCGCGACGGAAGGAACGCCGCGTTCCACGCCGCCACGTAGCGCAGGCTGGCCGCGACGTCGTCGACCCGCTGCTGGTCGAGGACGTCCTTGATGCCGCGGACCGTCAGCGGCGAGTTGGCGGCGATCTCCTCGGCCGTGGCGTGCGCGGCGGCCAGGCACGCCTCGGGGTCGGGCAGCACCTCGTTGACCAGACCGATCTTCTCGGCGCGGGCGGCGTCGATGTCCTTGCCGGTGAGCGCCAGTTCGCGGAGGTGCCCGTCGGAGAGTACATAGGGCAGCCGGGCCAGGCTGCCCACGTCGGCGACGATGGACAGTTTCACCTCGCGCACCGAGAACTTCGCGTCGGCGCTGGCGTAGCGGATGTCGACCGCGCTGATCAGGTCCACCCCGCCGCCGATGCACCAGCCGTGGATCGCCGCGACGGTCGGGGTGCGGCAGTCGGCCACCGCGGTGATCGACTGTTGCAGCCGCAGCACTTCCCGGTGGAAGTCCGACCGCGGACGGGCGCTGGTCTCGCCGCCGGACAGCGACGGCAGGGTGCCCCCCATGGTCATCAGGTCCAGGCCGAAGCAGAAGTTGCGGCCCGAGCCGGTGAGCACGATCGCGCGCACCTCGGGGTCGTCGTCGAGTTCGGCGAACACCTGGGGCATCTCACTCCAGAACGCCGGGCCCATCGCGTTGCCCTTGCCGGGGCCCAGCAGGGTGACCTGGGCGACGTTGTCCTTGACCTGAACGTCGAGTGCCTCGCGGTTGCTCATGTCCGCCAAGGTTACGAGGCGTTCGGATCGCCGCAGAAACCGCCCTCCGCCGCCCAGTCGCGGGCGAAGTGTAGGAACGCGTCGTTCTCGGCGGGCGCGCCGATCGTCACCCGCGCGCCTTCGTCGGCATAGGGCCGCACCAGGCCCCGGGCCGCCGCGGCGGCCGCGGCGAAGCCGGTGGTGTGCGCCCCGAGCGGCAGCCAGACGAAGTTGGCCTGCGAGGACGGGAAAACGTAGCCCATCGCGGACAACTCGGCGCTGACGCGGGTGCGCTCGGCGACCACCGCGTCGGTGCGGGCCATCAGTTCGCCGGAGGCCGACAGCGAGGCGATCGCCGCCGCCTGGGCGAGGGTGCTCGCGGTGAACGGGACGTAGACCTTGCCCAGCGCGGTGATCACCTCGGGATCGCCGACGGCGTAGCCCACCCGCAGCCCGGCCAGGCCATAGGCCTTGGAGAAGGTGCGCAGCACCACCACATTGGGGTGCGCCGCGGCCAGCGCCAGGCTGTCAGGCAGAAGTCCGTCGCGGATGTACTCCACGTAGGCCTCGTCGATGCAGACCAGGACCTCCGGCGGCACCGCGGCCACGAACCGGGCCAGCGCGTCGGGGTCGACGACGGTGGAGGTCGGGTTGTTGGGGTTGCACACGAAGATCAGCCGGGTCCGATCGGTGACGGCGGCCGCCATCGCGTCGAGGTCGAAGGCGTGGTCGCGCAGCGGCACCTGCACCGACACCGCCCCGGCCACCCGGACCTGCAGCGGGTAGACCTCGAAGCTGCGCCAGCCGAAGACCACCTCGTCGCCGGCCGAGCAGGTGATCTGGATCAGCTGCTGGCACAGGCTCACCGACCCGCAGCCCACCGAGATACGCTCGGGCCCGATCGCCCCGGCGGGGCTGAGGTGGCGGGCCAGATGCTCCTTCAGTTCGACGTGGCCGTTGTCCGGGTAGCGGTTGAGCGAATCGGTCGCCGCGGTAATGGCCGCACGCACCGAGGGCAGCGGCCCGGCCACCGTCTCGTTGCTGGCCAGCTTGATCGCCCCCGGCACCGTCTTGCCCGGTGTGTAAGCCGGAAGGTCGGCCAGTTCGGGGCGCAGGCGGGCGGTCACGGGCCAAGTCTAGGGGGGTGGCCCCGGGTGATTCGGGGGACGCGGGGTGGCTCCGGTACGCTCAGCGCGTTCGGGAGGCGTGCCAGAGCGGCCGAATGGGACTCACTGCTAATGAGTTGTCCCCCTTACCGGGGACCGGAGGTTCAAATCCTCTCGCCTCCGCCGCGGCCGTGTGCCGGCCACGAAGACAACTCAATGACGGCGCCCGTAGCTCAACGGATAGAGCATCTGACTACGGATCAGAAGGTTAGGGGTTCGAATCCCTTCGGGCGCGCTCTGACCACCGGAAATGCAGTCGCAGTGCGGTGCGACACATTCGGAATCCGACACTTTCACTCGTCGCTTTCCCCACCCGCCGCAAAGCGGTCCAGACCTTCCCGGGCATCGGGCCCTATCGTCAGCGGCCGAAAGTAGCCCTCTTTGACCACAGTCGCTACTGTTCGCCGGGCAACTGTGCGGGAGCACCGCGCGTAGTGCACGTCGCAAGTTCGCCGGCGGCATCCATGTAGCGGTTGAGGTCCCCGCATCCAAGGCACCAGCCAGATTACGATGACAATGTCCGACAAGTGGCTATAGTCAGACATTGTGGACTTGGCAATGTTCGTAAACGACATGTCTGGCTCACTGGTGGATGTAACCGCAGCGGACGGCAGTCCCGGCAAGGCTTTTGTACCGGCCCCCCTTCCCGACGATATGCCTGCACTCAGCGCGTCGACAATCCTCGAAGTGGCAGAAGCACGGGCAGCACTTGCCGCGCTGGATAGCACGTCCGCCCAGCTCCCCGACCCGACATTGCTCCGGGCGCCGACGCTACGCCGCGAGGCGCAGGCTACCTCTGCGCTGGAGGGTACCTACGCCCCCCTCAGGCAGGTGCTGACTGCTGACGCAGATGAACCCGCGACGTTGGATCTCGTTGAAATCCTGAATTACGAGCGAATGGCCAACTACGGGTTCGGATGGGTCGGAGATGGCCGTCCGATTACCACGGCTTTTCTGGAGGATCTCCACGGGATATTGATGCGGGGCACACCACTGGCCGGCGGTTCGGGACGGCTGCGAGACACCCAGGTGGTCATAGGTAAGCCGGCCGGCGGAGCAGCGCACAGCAACCCCTTGGCGGCGGCGCGTTTCGTTCCCTCCCCTCCCGGTGATCATCTGAAAGCAGGCCTCGATGGGCTCGTCGGGTGGATGCGGCAGGACCACCGTGCCCGGGTCGATCCAGTCGTTGCCACTGCGATGTCGCACTATCAGCTAGAGACCTTGCACCCGTTCATCGACGGGAACGGGCGGCTGGGGCGGCTGTTAATCGTGTTGCACCTACAGGCCATCGGGGTGCTCACCGAGCCCACACTGACGGTTTCCTCATGGTTTGAGGCGCGGCGCACTGATTACTACGACCACCTTCTCGCGGTGAGCGCCCGAGGAGACTGGGATCCTTTTATCGGGTTCTTCGCTGCCGGACTGCGAGCCTCTGCCGAGTCGACCCGCGCGCAGATGCGGGCCTTAGTCGGGGTGCAAGCTGAACTGGCCGACGTCGTTGGTGGCTCCAGCCTGCGCTCGGCGAACGCACGTGCCTTGGTTGATCTGGCCGTCGCGAATCCGTCGTTCACCGTGCGTCAAGTCGAAGCGCGGCTGGGTATCTCCTACGGGCGCGCGAACGCCTTGATCAGCCAGCTCATGGAGCTCGGAATTCTGGATGTCGTCGACGAAAAGGCCTACAAGAGGATATTTTTCGCGCCGCGCGTCATTGACGTACTCACAGGGGAGAGTGGCGAATGAGAAACTTCGCTTAGCCTGAGATGCGCGCATTCCGAATCCGTCACTTTCCCGATACAAACGTCCGTGGATTCGCCACGACCTACCTATATCGGGATGGCACGGCTAGCGTGAAAGGCCTGCGACAGCCATATCCGCAACGACTCACCCAGACCCTGGGATACCGCCGAATAGGTCAGAAGGTTAGGGGTTCGAATCCCTTCGGGCGCGCTCATGAGCTGCGGAATCAGGTTCCCGGCAGGGGTCGGTTCCGGATTCCACGGGGTAACGAGAACGGGCACGACGGGTTTGGGATTTAATGATGGACATGCTGTCAGACCAGGTGGTCCACGAGACCATCGACGGGGAGACGGTCGTCATCAACCTCGCTTCCGGCGATTACTACTCGATGGAGGGCTCGGCAGCTGATCTGTGGGCGCGACTGCTCGCCGGGGAGACCGCCGGCGAATCTGCCGCGGCGCTGTCAGCAGCGCACGGCGGCGACGCCGCCGCGATCGCCGCCGCGATCGTCGCCTTTCACCGGGAGCTCTTCGATCAGGGGCTTCTGGCCGAGGAGCCGCAGGGCCCTGAAACCGGCGGCGGCAGTGACCTGGGCACCTTCACTATTCCGGAAGTGCAGGTGTACGACGATCTCAGGGCGCACCTGTTGGCCGATCCGGTGCACGATGTCGAACGTGAAACCGGATGGCCGGCGGTATCCCCGCAGCAGTGAGCCGCGGTCTCGCACCGCCCGTGCTGGCTTTTCGAGAGACGATCGTCGCGCGTGCCATCCGGGCCGGGGACACCGCGCACCGCCTGCAGTTGCGGATCGGGGGCGTAGATCTGGCTCTGGATATGGCAGCCGCGGACCTTGCGACCGCACTGCTCCCGGCCCTGCGGCACCACATCACGCCTGTGGCAGATCCCGAACTCCGTCCGTCGGCGAGGCTGATCGTGTGGAGCGCGCCGCTAGACCCTTTTCCCTGGAGCACCCGACATCTGGGTCGCGGCGGGGCGATCGAGGGTTTCTCCGGCGGGCCGGTCCGGGCAACTGCTGCGACCGACGGCACCAGTCTGGTGCTGTGGGACAGCGAGCGCCGACTGGCCTGCTGCTGGTTCGCCGGAATTTCCGGAGTGACCCGGTGGGAGGCGGCGGCTCCATTGCGCACGGCGCTGCACTACGCGCTGGCGTCGCCGGGCCGGCAGCTCGTTCACGGAGCGGTGGTGGGTGCCGACGGACGCGGCGCACTGCTCACCGGACCCGGAGGTTCAGGAAAGTCGACGACGACGCTCGCCTGCCTGCAGGCAGGTATGCAGGTGGTCGGCGACGACTACGCGGTGGTCGATCTTGTCGGCAGACGGGCCTGGAATCTGTACGGGTCCATCAAAGTCGGGGAACGGCAGCCCGGACCGCACGGGCGCGACGACCGGCGAACCCTGATCCTCGGCGCCGACCTCCCCGGTGTGGCGACAGAGTCCCTCGAGATCGTGGCCCTGCTGTTGCCTCGAGTGGTCGGCGGCCCCAGGTCCGCGGTGTCCCCCGCGCGTCCGGCGGCAGCTCTGCGGGCCCTCGCGCCCTCGACGCTGCTTCAGGCGCCGCACGAGGATCAACCAAGTCTGGGAATTCTCGGCGACCTGGCCCGTGAGGTGCCCGCCTATCACCTGGACTTGGGTGACGACCGCGGGGTGCCGGCGATTCGCGAGGTGGTGACGGGGTGATGCGCACCTTGGTCGTCGATCAGGAGCCCCCGCAGGCCACCCGCGACGGCGGCGCGGCGCGGATGGTGACTCTGTTGCGGCTGTTGGCCGGCATGGGCCATTCGGTCGCCTTCGCCAGCCTGCGGCCGTGGCCGGCGGGTCTCGTCGCGACGGAACAACGTCTCACGCGACTCGGCGTCGAGATCGCCGCCCGTGACGGAACTGTCGGTAGCTGGTTGAGCGCACAAGGCCCGACCCTCGACCTGGTTGTCGCGAGTCGCCTTCCGGTGGCGGAGGTGACGCTCCGACTGCTCCGGGGCCACTGCCCGAGCGCACGGTTCGTTTACGACGCGACACACGTGGAACACCTGGCGAAGTTCCGCCTCGCGAAGCTGACCGGCAACCGTCCTCTGTTGGTCTCGGCTCTGCGCGACCAGGCAGTGGAACGGGAGGTGGTCGCGGCCGCCGACGCCGTCTTCGTCACCTCCGAGGACGACGCCGACAGACTTCGGGCTTGCGCCGCCGCGCCGGCCGGCATTCATGTGATCCCCGCGGTCGATCTGTGCGTGGACGCGCACGAACCGGACTCCCGGCCACGGGCGGGGATCGTGTTCCTCGGGTTTCTCGGGGTGGTGGAGAACGCGCTCGCCGTGCGCCGACTGGTCGAGGGCGTCTGGCCGTTGGTGGAGGCCCAGATCGGCCCCACCCCGGTTACGGTGATCGGCGCGGCGCCACCTGAATGGCTGCTCTGCGCCGCGCGGAGAAATCCCCGGCTGACGGTTACCGGTCACCTCCCCGAGATCGTGGAAGCCCTGCGAAGGGCCGCGGTCATGGTGATTCCGCTGCGCGGCGGAGCGGGATTGAAGACCAAGGTGCTCGAGGCTTTCGCGAGACGACTGCCTGTGGTCGCCACCGCTGACGGCATTCGGGGCGTTCCGGCTGTTGACGGCTTCCACGTGCTGCTCGCGGAGAGCGACGCGGAGTTGGCGGGGGCCGCAGCGCGGGTTCTGGGCGATGCCGCCCTCGGATCCGTGCTCACCGAACGTGCGGCAACGCTGGTGCACGAGCACTTCTCCGACGAGGTCTACCGGGCCGCACTGCAGGAGGCGTTGGTCTTCGATGCACGATGACCCGAGGGTCGGTGTCGTACTGCCGGTGTTCAACGGCGAGCGGTATCTGCGGGATGCGCTGGGGTCGATCGCCGCCCAGACACTGCAACCGTGTGACGTCGTGGCCGTCGACGACGGATCGATGGACCGGAGTGTGAAGGTGCTGCGCGAGTTCGGTGTTCGTGTTCTACGCACCTCCAGGCTGGGGCAGGCACCGGCGCGTGATCACGGCATCCGAGCTGTACGCGGCGAGCTGATCGCGTGCCTTGACCAGGACGACCGGTGGCGCCCCGAAAAGCTCGAACGGCAATGCGACACGCTGGCCTCAGAACCGGACATCTCATTCGTCGGCGCGCTCTGTGCCACCTTCCTCGAGCCCGGGGCCGCCCGGCCACGATGGTGGAAGGCCGCATGGGACGAGGGGATTCCGGATCCCTCGCTGGCACCCAGCGCAACGCTGTATCGGCGTGCCGCCTTCGAGCTCGCCGGCGGCTTCGCGGTCGCCGGTATCGCTATTTCCGAGGACGTCGCATGGACGGCACGGGCGCAGGACCTCGGACTCCGATCGAGGGTCCTTGACGAGATTCATGTCGAGCGGCGAATCCACGGCGGCAACACCTCGGGCGACCAGCACCTGCGGGTGCGCGAGCACCTGGCCGTCGTCCGGGAGTCCATCCACAGGAAGCGTGCCCGGCATGACTGACACTTCGACTCCCGAGGTCGCCGCCGTCATTCCGGCGCGACCGGTGGAACCATTCCTCGACGAGGCCGTCGACTCGGTGTTGCGCCAGCCGGAAGTCGTTGAACTGGCCATCGCGACCTGCAGGCGGGACAGTCCGACCGCGCAACTGGCAGAATCACATCCCGACTCCCGCGTCCGGCTGGTGATCTCGGGCGGGCCGTCGGCCGCGGACAATCTGAACGCCGGGATTGCCGCTACCGCGGGGTTGTGGCTGGCGTTCCTCGACGCCGACGACCGCTGGCCCGCGGAACGTATCTCAGCCGGCTTACGGGCCGCGCGGGCTTCACCTGGAACCCGGTTGGTGCTAGGGCAGCACCGGTCGATGACCGCCAGCGGTGACTTTCTCGGCGATGTCCGGTGGTCGCTGCTCGGGGCCGCTCTCGTCACACGCGAGGCCGCCGAGCAGATCGGGCCGTTCGACCCCAGCCTGATCGCCCCGATGCGCTGGATCGTGCGGGCCCGTGACCTCGGCATCGCCACGGTCGAGGTACCCGAGGTGTTGTTGTATCGGCGCGTGCACGCGGACAATTTGACGCGCCGCGAAGCCGCCCAGCTGCGGGAGGCGTACCTGACGTTCGCCCGTGAACGGGCTCAACGGCGCCGGAGAGCCGGGGGAGCCGACTGAGATGGTGGCGGCTCGAGGCATGAGCCGGGGAGGACTTGGCGCGAAGTGGCAGCGGCTCTTGCGGGAATCCTCGGTAGCCGAGCCGGCGCCGGGATCAGTGCCCGAGGACCAGCCGTTTCCCACCGCGGCGCAGTTGGAGCTGTTGAAGGCTGCGCTGTTGCCCGCCGGGCAGTCCGCGAGTGCTTGGCGGAGCTGGAAGGCGCGCGGCCTCGACCTCGAGACGGTGGACAGAAACTCGGTCCGAATGTTCTCCCGACTGTGGTCAAACCGCGTTGCCGCGGAGGTGGGTCCCGAGGACCTGCCCCTGCTGAAGGGGGTCTATCGGCACGTGTTCGCGTCCAACGCCGTCATGCTCTCGAGCGTGCTGGACGCGACCCGAATTCTGGGCGAAGCGGGAATTCCCGCGTTGTTCATGAAGGGTGCCGCGATGATCGCCCGCACCGGAAACCTGGGCCTGCGCCTCATCGACGACGTGGACATCCTCATCCCGGAGGCGGCCGATCGGCAGGCGACAGCGCTGTTGCGAGCGGCGGGTTACACGGACAGACATGACTTCGACGTCAGGCACTCCTGGGATTGCACCACGCCATCCGGGTCCCCCCTCGACGTCCACCGGTGGGCGTTCAAGACCGCCGGAGAGGACCTAGACCTCTTCGCAAGAGCCTGTGAAGCGACCCTCCTCGAAACTCCGGTGAAGATCACCTCCCCCACCGATTCCCTGATGATCGCGATCGCCCACGGCTTCCGGCTCCCATCCGGTGCTCCGCTGCGGTGGATCGCCGACGCGCTGCTCGTGGTCCAACTTGACGGTGAGGCGATTGAGTGGCACGTCCTACTTGAGCGCGCCCGGAGACCGGGCCTGACCCTCAGCCTCGTCGATGGACTGGGCTTTCTCGCCAGGGAATTCGGTGCGCCGGTGCCGCCGGAGGTACTCGAGGAGTTGCGCCGACGGCCCGTGCATTGGCGGGAGCGCGCGGCGCACTGGGCTGCTGTGAAGGACCGCCGTTTCGGAGCTGGACTGGCCAGAGCTCTGCTCGAGCAGCGGGCACATCGGCTGCACTGTGGCTCATCGCGTCGGGCGAGTCTGGCGTCGGACCTCGGTGCGGTGGAGCGCGAGTTGAGAGCGGCTGTCCGTGCCGTTCTGGTGGCTCAGATCAGGCGCTTCAACCCCCGTGCGACTGGCCGTTTCAGCGATCCGCCCGGCTGATGCGTGACCGCACCCAGGCCATCGTGCGAACCGGACGATATGCAGGCGGGATGCGGCGGTATGCCCTGGCGGCGACGCTCACGGATCGCTCCCGGCCGAGTTCCCTGCCGGCGAGACGCAGCAGTAGTTCATAGACGACTTCCGGATTGACTGACTCGAGAATCTCGTCAACCCGGCAGGGTTTGCCGTCAGGTATCGACACCGGACCGCAGTTCTGCAGACCCAGATCCACGCCATATCGGGAGAGGAGCTCGGCGGCGTCATCTCTGTGACTCGCCCGGATCTGTTCGGCAATCTCCGGTTTCAGCACAGGCCTGGTCTGTCGCACATCCTGTCGAGACCGGTCCAAGAACTCGACGAGCCGCGCGACATCCCGCGTCGGGACATTCGCGCCGGACCCGAAGGTTAGCCGGTAGTCCTGGATGATCTGCATTGCCTCGGCGGACTGTGTGGTGTTCATCCGCAACGGGAGCCGGGGAGGGGCTGAACCGAAGCACCGCTGCATGACAACGGCGAAATCCTCGACGGCGTCATATCCCTGATCGGCGGGGAACTTCGAAACGATCAACCTGCCTGGAAATGCCTGTTCCCAGGTCTGGGTCATCCGTAGGAATTCGTATCTGAACTCCGCGGGGTCTTGGACGAAAGGTGATCTGACTGACGTCTTGAGGTCCTGCTGTGTAGCAGAAAGGAAGTAGTCAGCTGGATCTCGAATGTGGAGGACCACTGCGAACTCCCGGAAACCCAGCGACTCCAGGTCCTGGCGCAGGCGCCCGGCGAGGAGGGGGGAGAGTAAGTCGCACAACGACTCCCCTGAGAGAATCGCGCCACTTGCCGCACTGAGCTCACCAAACAGGAACGCTCGGTACCGCTGGCGCATACGTCGGTAATCTTCGCCGTCCGGACCGTAGTTTTGCCGCATCGTCGGCGGTAGGTTCTCGAAGGGGAGGTAGAGCGAAGCCAGGCGTTGATGATTGTGGCCCCCCTGCCACAACGGGTACCGAATCGGCGCGAGGCTTCCCTGCTCCTCGGCGTGGGCCAACCATCTCTGGACCGAGGTCGTTCCCGTCTTCGCCGTCCCGATGTGCAGCAGGACGGTCTTCGGCGCGTCCGTCACGTCGGCGGCGGAGATGCTTCGGTGACGCCGTGATTGCAAACCTGTCCGCCGATGCCGTTTTCTCTCTGCCGCAACCTGAGTCCCCGCTCTGCGGATACACATGTCAGTGGATCTGCGGGGATTCTTCCAGACCGTCAGGGGTTCGGATCCCCGGGGGCGCGTGCCACGCGACTCCGGCGCGCCTCACACGCTTCGGCGGTTCGGGTCGCTACTCTGCGCGGGTATAGAACCGAGCATGCGTACGCGGGAAATTGTGCAGGTGCGGGCGAAAGACTTCCACACCGCGGTGTACGTCGAGGTCGACATCCGCACCCAGTACCTGGTGAGCACCGATGAGTTGTGCCCGGATTGCACCACCCCGCTGATCGAGTTCGACGACCCGGGTGACACCGGGTCCCCGTCGGCGACGCTGCGCACCTTCCACGACGTCGACTGCTTTGTGGCCCGGCTCAACGGCGAGGTGACCCTCGACGAGTCGGCCGCCAAACGCGTCGCCGAGGCCCGGCGCCGCTACCTCGACGAACTGCTGGAGATGTGGCCGGAACTGGCATGAGCCCCCGGGCCAGGCAGGCTAGGCCGCGAGCTAGGCGATGGTGAGACCGCCGTCGACGACGACGGTCTGCCCGGTGACGTAGCCGGCCGCCGGCGACGCCAGCCACACCGCGGTCGCGGCCAGTTCGGCCGAGTCGCCGAGGCGCCCCAGGATCACCCGCGGCATCAGCGCCTCGAGGTAGCCGGGCTTGAGTTCGTCGGTCATCTCGCTGGCGAAGAAGCCCGGCGCCAGCGCGTTGACCCGGATGCCCTTGCGCCCGCTCCACTGCTGGGCCAGGTCGCGGGTCATCCCGATCACCCCCGCCTTGGACGCGCTGTAGGCCGCCTGAGGCAGACCCGCGGTGGTGAGCCCGAGCACGCTGGCGATGTTGACGATCGCACTGCCCGGCGCCATCACCCGCGCGCAGGCCTGCGCCATCCAGTAGGAGCCGTTGAGGTTGACCTCGATCACCGACCGGAACTGCTCGGGGGTCTCCCTGCTGGCCGGGACGGCGGTGCCCACCCCGGCGTTGTTGATCAGCACGTCGACCCGGCCGAACTCGGCCGTCGCCGCCTCGACCAGTTCGGTGCACTGCTCGGGGTCGGCGACGTCGGTCTTGCGGGTGTAGGCCCGCCCGCCGGCCTGTTCGACCAGTGCGGCGGTGCCGGCCATCTTCTCCACCCGCCGCGCGCCGAGCACCACGTCGGCCCCGGCCTCGGCGAAGGCCCGGGCGAAGGCCACCCCCAGCCCCGAGGAGGCGCCGGTGACGATCGCCACCTTGCCGTCGAGGCGGAACAGGTCGAGCACGCTCACCGCGGAGCGCTCCCGGGATCGCGCAGCACCTGACGGGCGATCGCGTACTTGTGCACCTCGGTGGGTCCGTCGTAGAGCCGGAAGGCGCGCATGTCGGAGAAGATCATCCCGACCGGGGTCTCGTCGGAGATGCCCATGCCGCCGAGCACCTGCACGCACCGGTCGGCGACCTGGAACAGCTCCTCGGAGACGTAGGCCTTGATCATCGAACTCTCGTGGCGGCCCTTGGCGCCGTTGTCCAGCGTCCAGCAGGCCCACCAGATGCCCAGCCGGCACTGCTGCAGCGCGATCTCGTTGTCGGCGAGCATGAAACCCACGCCCTGGTGCTCGCCCAGCGGCTTGCCGAAGGCGGTGCGCGTGCGGGCGTGTTCGACGGCGATCGACTGCACCCGCTCGGCAGCCCCGAGCCAGCGCATGCAGTGCGTCAGTCGGGCCGGCGCCAGCCGCATCTGGGCGTAGCGCAGCGCCTGGCCGACCTCGCCGAGCACCGCGGCGGCCGGCAGTCTCAGGTTGTCGAAGCGCACCACGCCGTGGCCCTGAACGTAGTTGCGGTCCATGGTGTCCATCACCCGTTCGAGCACGATGCCGGGGGTGTCGCCGTCGCACAGGAACAGCGTGGGCCCGTCGGCGCCGTGCGGGTTGGGCGCGACCCGCGCCATGATGATCCAGGTACGCGCCCCGTCGGCGCCGGTGATGAGCCACTTGAGTCCGTTGATCACGTACTCGCCACCATCGGGCCCGGGCCGGTACACCGCCTCGGTGGCCAACTGCCCGGGATCCGAACCGGCGCCGTCGGGCTCGGTCATGGCGAACACCGAGCGCTGCCGGCCGTCGATCACCGGCACCAGGAACTGTTCGGCCTGGACGTCACTGGCGATCCTGCCCAGCAGGTACATGTTGCCCTCGTCGGGCGCGGCGCAGTTCAGCGCGACCGGGCCGAGGGTTGACCAGCCGGCCGCCTCGTAGAGCACCGCCTGTTCGCGGTGCGAGGGCTCCCGCCCGCCGAACCGGCGCGGGGCCTGGAAGGTCAGCAGGCCCGCCTTGCGGGCCAGGGCCACCATCTCGGTGCGCATCTCCTCGTTGGGCCCGTGCCGGGTCAGCCGCTCGTCGCGCTCGAAGGGGACGATCTCCTCGGCGACGAAGGCGCGGATCTCGTCGCGCTGGGCGGCCAGTTCGGCCGGTATCTCGAAGTCGATCATCGGCTCTCCTCCATGATCTGTTGCGCGCGCTCGAAGAGTCGCACGGTCGCGGTGTGCAGCACGTCGCCGACCTCCCGCGGCGCCAGGCCGGCGGCGGCACGGGCGTTGGTCCCCTCCAGGATGATCCCGAGTTTGAAGCAGGCCAGCACCGCGTACCAGTCGATGCCGGACAGGTCCCGGGTGGTGTTGGCGGCGTAGCGCGCCACCAGTTCGTCGGGGGTGGCCAGCCCGCCGGCGGTCATCAACTCGTTGGGCAGCACCGGCTTGCTGCCGGGCCGGTACCAGGTGGCCAGCATCCAGCCCAGGTCGAGCAGCGGGTCGCCGATGGTGCACATCTCCCAGTCGACGATCGCCGCGACGTCCGGGCCGGTGGGGGAGAACATCACGTTGGCGGCGTGGTAGTCGCCGTGCATGATTCCCGGCATGAACGATGCGGGCTGGTGTTCGGTCAGCCACGCCGCGACACCGTCGACGTCGCCGATGTCGGGGCCGGGGTAGTCGTCGAAGGAGGCGTAGGACTCCAGTTCCGAAAGCCACCGCGGTACCTGGCGGTCCAGGAAACCCTCGGGCTTGCCGAAGCCGGCCAGACCGACGGCGACGTGGTTCACCGCACCCAGCCGCGCGGCGGCGTCTGCCATCGACAGGCCCATCTGGTGGCGGATCGCGGCGTCGCCGGCGTGCAGTGCGGGCAGCCCGGCCCCGGCGTTGAACCCGTTGACCGGCTCCATCAGGTAGAACACCGCGTCGCCGAGCACCGAGGTGTCCTCGCACACCGCGATCAGGCCCGCGTGCGGCACGTCGGTGCCGGCCAGCGCGCGCAGCACCCGGGTCTCCCGCAGGATCACCGCGTTGCTCACCGGCCGCAGGTGTCGGGGGCCGCGCCGGAACACGTACTCCCGGCCCGATCGGGTGAACCGGAGCATGACGTTCTGGGTGCCGCCGGTGATCGGGCGGACGCCGGTGATCGGGCCGGATCCCAGTCCGGCGGCGCTCATCCAGTCGGCCACCCGGGTCGGGTCGAGGGCCGCGTCGTCCACGTCCGCGAAGCTACCTCACCGGGTCGCGGTGTCTCGTTTCGACCAGGGCAGGTGTGCGTCGATGGTGCGGTAGATGCTCCAGCCCACCAGGGTGCCCAGCGCGATCGACAGGATGGCCGCCCCGGCCTGGCCCATGCTGGCCACGTCGGCGTTGCCTCCGGTGGCGGCCTGGCTGACCGACATGAAGCTCATCGCCCCGGGCACCAGCGACCAGAACGCCGCCAGCATCATCACCACCGCCGGCGGCGCGGTGCGCACCCGGGCGGCGAGGTTGGCGAACACCACCGCCAGCACCGCGCCCAGGAACCCGGCGTGCACCGGGGAGAAGACCCGCGAGGCCAGTTGCTGGGCCACCAGGGCCACCGCGATGGCGGCCATCAGCCACAGCAGCGACCCGCGCGGCGCCGAGAGGTAGACGTACAGCCCGAAGCCGACGACCACGATCGCCACGTACAGCGACCAGGCGCCCAGTTGCGGCGACGGATCCTGCGGCGCGACGTCCCCGGCCAGGTGCACGCCCATGATCAGCCCGAACACCATCAGCGCCAGCTGGGAGGCGCCGTACATCAGCCGGCTGGAGCCGGAGATGATCTGGGAGCCGGCCAGTTCGGTGGCGCCGGTGGTCAGCGCCATCCCCGGCAGGATCGCGACCAGCGCCGGGCTGATCACCCGCAGCAGACCGTCGTCGGCGGTCGCGGCCACGAACCAGGTGGCCAGCAGCACCACCACGAACGCCGACAGCGTCGGCAGGATCGGGGTCAGCGACGGCAGCGGCCCGGCCAGCAGCACGATGCCGCCGACCACCAGTCCCAGGAAGAAGTAGCCGGGTAGCGACGCCCACGTTGGGTTGATCATCAACCCGAACCCGAGGGTGGTCAGGGCGTAGGCCAGCGTGGTGGCGAACTTGCCGAACCGCGGCGGCATCCGGCGCGCGTCGTCCACCGCGGCCACGGCCCCGGCCGGGGTGATCGCGCCGGCCTCGGCGAGCGCGGCGATGTCGTCGATGCGCCCGGCGGCGTCGAGTTGCAGGGAGGAGCGCGTCGAGCCGTCGATCTCGGAGGTGTCGTCGCCGATCTGCACCAGCAGCATCGTCGGCAGCACCACCACCCGCACCGGCGCGGTGGTGTAGCGCGCGGCGATGCTGACCAGACGCGCCTCGACGATCGGGGTGGGCTGGGCGACTTCGACCAGCGCGATGCCGATCTCGCGCAGCATCGCGGCAACGGCGACGTGGTCGTGGGTGTCCGGTGGGGCCAGCGGGGCCGGCGGGGTCTTACGCAACCGGTCGACGATCGGGTGCCGGCGGCGGGTGCTCACGGCGCCGCCGCGGCGCGGCGCTCGGAGCTGCCGTTCTGCCACGGCCACCTGCCGGTGACCTCCAGTTGCAGCGTGAAGCTCAGCAACGTGCGGATCGCCACGATGCCGGCCAGCACCCCCAGGCTGCGCAGGTCGGGGGTGACGGCCACGGTGCGGATGATGTCGCCGGCGATCAGGAACTCCAGGCCCAGCAGGATCGAGCGGCCCATCTGCTCGCGCAACCGGCGGTAGACGCCGGGATCCCGCCGGGTCAGGCCGATCACGGCGACGGCCGTCGACGCCAGCACCCCGACGGCGATGACCCCGACCCCGACGGCGTCGATGGTCCTGCCGACGGCCTCAATGACCTCGAGGTAGCTCATCGTCGGATTGTAGGAGTGCCTCACCGGGGCGGGGCCGCAGCGCGGCGACCGCGGCGCGGTTGGTGTCGAAGACGGTGTGCCCCTGCAGCAGCCGCATGCGCTGCAGGTTCTCCAGCAACTGCGGGCGCACCCGGGTGTAGGCGAAGGTGATGCCCTTGCCCTGCAGCCACTGCAGTTCCTTGGCCAGTGCCTCCGCTCCGGTGACGTCGACGTCGGTCACCCCCTCCATGTCGAGGATGAACGCCGACACCGCGTGCGGGGCCGCGCGCACGGAGTCGCGGATCGCCGCGCTGAGCGTCTGGGCGTTGCCGAAGAAGATCGGCGCCGCGAAGCGCATCGCGATCACCCCCGGCACGGTCTCCCCGGCGTCGTCGTCGGCGACCCCGAGGGTGACGTGCGGGTCCTCCGAGCCCTGCAGCAGGTCGATGGCGGGCCGGGCCGCCTTGCGCAGCAGGTTGATCAGCGACAGGACGAAGGCGAACACGATGCCGGCTAGCGGGCCGACCAGCAGCACCCCGGCCGTGCAGCCCAGCGCGACCAGCGTCTCGAAGCGGGATAGCTTCCACAGGTGGCGAAGTTCGGCCACGCCGAGCAGCTTGACGACCGAGAAGGCGACGATCGCGCCGATGGCCGGGGTGGGGATGTCGGCCATCAGGTCGGCGCCGAACAGCAGCAGCAGCAGCGCGCCGCCGGCGAGGATCAGCATCGGCAGCTGGGTGCGCGAGCCGGCCTGGTCCATCGCGGCCGCGCGCGAGGTCGCCGAGCCGATGGTGAACCCCGCGGACAGTCCCGAGGCCAGGTTGGCGCCGCCGAAGGCCAGCAGGTCGCGGTTGGGCGAGGTGCGGTAGTCGTACTTGTCGGAGTAGGACCGCGCCACCAGCAGGCCCTCGCCGATGGAGACGGTGGTGATGGCCAGCGCGGGCAGGATCACCGCGACCCACAGGTGCCAGTCCAGAGACGGCAGCGCCAGCACCGGCGGGCCGGAGGGCAGCTGTCCCAGGACCGCGACCCCGTGCCCGGGCAGGTGCAGCAGCACCGACGCGACGGTGGCGGCGACGAGGGCGATCAGCGCCCACGGCACCCGGGGCAGCCGGGCCCGCCCGGCCACCAGCAGGACCAGCACCGCCAGACCCAGCCCCAGGGACCACCAGTGCACCGAGCCCAGACTGCGCAGCAGCGCCAGCACCCGTTCGGGGAACTCCACCCCGCGCGGCAGCGAGATCCCGGTCATCTTGGCGGCTTGGCCGAGCAGGATGTCGATGGCCAGGCCGGCCACGAACCCGACCAGGATCGGTTTGGAGAGGAAGTCGGCCAGGAATCCCAGCCGGAACACCGAGCACAGCACGAACATCACCCCGCCGACGATGGCCTGGGCGGCGGCCATTGCCGCGTACTGCTCGGTGCCGGCGACGGCGACACCGGACAGTGCCGAGCCGACCAGCGCGGCGGCCGCGGCGTCCGGGGCGGCCACCAGGTGCCGGGAGGAGGCCAGCAGCGCGAAGACCAGCGACGGCAGCACCAGCGCGTAGAGGCCGGCACTCGGCGGCAGGCCGGCGATCTGGGCGTAGCCGATGTTCAGCGGCAGCGAGATCGCCAGCAGGGTGATCCCGGCGAGCACCTCGGTGCCGAGGTTCTCCCGGGTCAGCCCGGGCAGCAGGGTGGGCATCGGGTGTCGTCTCCAGGCGGGTCGGGTGGAACACTTCGCTGCATGCAACCTAAACCCCCGTCCCCGACGATCACCGCCGCCCGGACGGCGCAGCTGGATTCGCTGCCGCTGGAGGACACCGCGGACTACGCCGACGCCGACCGCGGCTTCCTCGGGACGCTGGCGCCGTGCGTCATCACCGCCGCCGACGGCCGGGTGGTGTGGGACAACGACGCCTACGCGTTCCTCACCGGAGCGCCGGCCGACGCACCGGCCTCGGTGCACCCGAGCCTGTGGCGGCAGTCGCAACTGTGCGCCAAGCAGGGGCTCTACCAGGTGGTGGAGGGGATCTACCAGGTCCGCGGCTTCGACCTGTCCAACGTCACCTTCGTCGAGGGCGACACCGGCGTCATCGTCATCGACCCGCTGGTCTGCACCGAGACCGCGGCCGCCGCGCTGGCGCTCTACCGCGCCCACCGCGGGCCGCGGGAGGTGCGCGCGGTGATCTACACCCACAGCCACGTCGACCACTTCGGCGGAGTGCTCGGGGTGACCACCGTCGCCGACGTGGAGGCCGGTGCGGTGGCGGTCCTGGCGCCGGAGGGCTTCATCGCCCACGCGGTGGCCGAGAACGTTTACGCCGGGACGGCGATGGCGCGCCGCGCCGCCTACATGTACGGCACGACCCTCGAGCGCGGGCCGTTCGGACAGGTGGGCTGCGGCCTGGGCCAGGCGCCCTCCACCGGGGAGGTCGCCATCATCGTGCCGACCGTCGACGTAACGGCCACCGGCGAGACGCACACCCTCGACGGAATCGAGATCGAGTTCCAGATGGCGCCCGGCAGCGAGGCGCCCGCGGAGATGCACTTCTACTTCCCGAGGTTCCGGGCGCTGTGCATGGCCGAGAACGCCACCCACAACCTGCACAACCTGGTGACGCTGCGCGGCGCCCTGGTGCGCGACCCGCGGGCCTGGGCGGGCTACCTGACCGAGGCGATCGACACCTTCGCCGAGCGCACCGACGTGGTGTTCGCCTCCCACCACTGGCCGACCTGGGGCCGGGAGAGGATCGTGGAGTACCTGTCGCTGCAGCGGGATCTGTACGCATACCTGCACGACCAGACGCTGCGCCAGCTCAACCAGGGCTTCACTGGGATCGAGATCGCCGAGAACTTCGCGATGCCGCCGGCCCTGGAGCGGGCCTGGCACACGCACGGCTACTACGGCTCGGTGAACCACAACGTGAAGGCGGTCTACCAGCGCTACATGGGATGGTTCGACGGCAACCCCGGACGCCTGTGGCAGCACCCGCCCGAGCAGTCCGCGCCCCGATACGTGACGGCGATGGGCGGCGTCGACCGGGTGGTGGAACTGGCCCGAGAGGCGTTCGGCGCCGGTGACTTCCGCTGGGCGGCAACGCTGCTGGATCACGCGGTGTTCGCCGAGCCCGACCACGCCGGGGCCCGCGAGTTGTACGCCGACACCCTCGAGCAGCTCGGCTATGGCGCCGAGTGCGCGACCTGGCGCAATTTCTTCCTGGTCGGAGCGGTCGAACTGCGCGGCGGAAACACCGGAACCCCGGTGGGCGGTAACACCACCGGGGTGCTCGGCCAGCTGACGCCGGAACAGATGTTCGACGCGCTGGCGATCTCGGTCAACGGCCCGCGGGCGTGGGATCTGGACCTCGCCCTCGACGTCACCTTCGGTGATCTGGGGTCCAACTACCGGTTGACGCTGCGCAACGGGGTGCTGGTGAGCCGCCGGCGCGACGCCGAACCGGCCACCGCGAACGCCACAGTGACCGTGGCGACCAAGATGCGGCTGATGGCCGCGGCCGCCGGCGACCTGACCTCGCCGGGCATCGAGGTCAACGGGGACAGCGGGGCGCTGGCCGCCCTGCTGGGGGTGCTCGACCGGCCCGACCCGGCCTTCAACATCGTCACGCCCTGAAAGGACCTCTGTGATGACCACACAGTCGGCCCGGGCCGGCCATCCCGCCGACGGGGTGCCGCGGCGGCGGATCGTCACCGCCTCCATGGTGGGCACCACCGTGGAGTTCTACGACTTCTACATCTATGCCACGGCGGCGGTGACGGTGTTCCCGTTCCTGTTCTTCCCCAAGGGCAATCCGACCACAGCGCTGCTCGCCTCGCTGGCCACTTTCGGACTGGCCTTCGTCGCCCGGCCGCTCGGCTCGATCCTGTTCGGGCATTTCGGCGACCGGGTCGGCCGGAAGGCCACCCTGGTGGGTTCGCTGCTGACCATGGGCATCGCGACGGTGGCCATCGGCCTGCTGCCGACCTACCACCAGGTCGGCATCCTGGCTCCGGCGCTGCTGGCCCTGATGCGGTTCACCCAGGGTCTGGCGCTGGGCGGGGAGTGGAGCGGCGCGGCGCTGTTGGCGGTGGAGACCGCCCGGCCCGGCCGGCGGGCCTGGGCGGCGATGTGGCCGCAACTGGGCGCCCCGCTGGGCTTCCTGCTGGCCAACGGAGCCTTCCTGGTGTTGCTGGTCTGGCTGCGGCATTCCAACACCGACCCGGATCTCGATGGGGCGTTTCTGACCTGGGGCTGGCGGTTGCCGTTCCTGTTCAGCGCGGTGATGGTGGTGATCGGACTCTACGTCCGACTGCGGCTCGCCGAGACGCCGGTGTTCGCCCGCGCCGTCGAGCGCGGCGAACGAGTGAGAACGCCGGTGGCGCAGGTGTTCCGGAGCAGCTGGCGCCAACTCGTGACCGGCACGTTCGTGATGGTGGCCACCTACACGCTGTTCTACGTGGTGACCACCTGGGCACCTGAGTTACGGCACCGCCAAACGACCGCCGGACGGCTCCGGTCTGGGGTTCAGCTTCTTCGACTTCCTGCGGCTGCAACTGGTGGCGGTGCTGTTCTTCGCGGCGCTGGTTCCGGTCTCCGGCCGACTGGCCGACCGCTGGGGGCGCCGGCCGCTGTTGCTGGGGGTCACCGTCGCGATCATGGCCTACGGGGCCTGCTTCGGGGTCCTGCTCGACCCGCAGCGCAGTTCGGCCGGGACCGTGCTGCTGTTCCTGGTGATCGGCATGGCGCTGATGGGCCTGACCTTCGGACCGATGAGTGCGGTGCTGCCCGAACTCTTCCCGACCAACGTCCGCTACACCGGCTCGGGAATCGCCTACAACGCCGCGAGCATCCTCGGCGCTGCGGTGGCCCCGTTCATCGCGACCTGGCTGTCGACCCGGTACGGCGTCGGCTGGGTCGGTGCGTACCTCGCGACCGCTGCGGGCGTGACGTTTGTCGCGCTGCTGTCGATGCGGGACACCCGCGACGTCTCCCTGGATTCGGGATGACTCAGGGCGGCCCGCCGTCGACCCGCAGGATCGAGCCGGTGGTGTAGCTGGCCGCGTCGGACATCAGGTACAGCGCGGCCCCGACGATCTCCGGCGGCCGGCCCGCACGCTGCAGCGCATACCCGGCGAACGGGTTGCGCCCGCCGAAGTCCCACGCCTTGGCGACGTCGGTGAGGAACGGGCCCGGCATCAGGGTGTTGACCCGCACCGTGGGGCCGTAGGCGATGGCCAGCCCCTCGGTCAGCGCGTTGAGCCCAGCCTTGGCCGCCGCGTAGGGCAGGTAGGACGGGTGCGGGCGCAGCGACCCGTGGGTGCTGACGTTGATGATCGAGCCGCCGCCGGCGGCCACCATCCGCTCGCCGGCCAGCGCCGCCAGCCGGAACGGCCCCTTGAGGTTGAGGTTGACCACCGCGTCGAACAACTGCTCGCTGACCTCGGTGAGGCGGTCGTAGAGCGGGGACATGCCGGCGTTGTTGACCAGCACGTCGAGCCGGCCGAATCGGGCGTACACCGCGTCGACGAGTCCGTCGAGCTCGTCCCAGCGGCCGACGTGGACGCGGTAGGGCATCGCCGAGCGGCCGGTGCGGCTTGCGATCTCGTCGGCGGCGGCCACACAGTTCTCGTACTTGCGGCTGGCGATGACGACGTCGGCTCCGCACTGAGCCGCCGCCAGCGCCATCTCCCGGCCCAGCCCGCGGCTGCCTCCGGTGACGAGCACCACCCGGCCGGTGAGGTCGAACAGCCGCTCGATTCCCTGCGGGGCCACACCCTATGGTGGCACGCATGCAGCTGCTGCTGGTCCGGCATGCGCTGCCGGTGCGCACCCGCCCCGGCGAGGGCGCCGACCCCGACCTGGCCCCCGAGGGTCTCGAGCAGGCCCGCCGGCTGCCCGCCGCGCTGCAGCGGTTCGCGGTCAGCCGGGTGGTCTCCAGTCCCCAGCGGCGTGCCCTGCAGACCGCCGAGCCGGTGGCCGCGGCACTGGGCATCGGCGTCGACGTCGACGAACGCCTCGCCGAGTACGACCGCGGCCTGTCGCACTACGTCCCCCTGGAGGAGGCCCGCGCCGAGCGATCCCCGGAGTGGGACCGGATGGCGGCCGGGCAGCTGCCCAGCATGGTCGACGTCGCGGAGTTCGCCGCCCGGATCCGCGCCGGGATGGCCGACGTGGTCGGCGCCGCAGCTCACCGCGACACCGTCGCGCTGTTCAGCCACGGCGGAGTGATCAACGTGATCCTGCACGAGATCCTGGGCACGCCGACGCCGCTGTCGTTCCCGATCGACTACGCCTCGGTGACCGTGCTGCGCCGCTCCCGCGACGGCCGCACCTCGGTGGCCGGGGTCAACGGCGTCGAGCACGTGTGGGACCTGCTCTCGCGCCGCGCGCCGCGCGTCTGACGCGTGAGCGCGCCCGACACGTGAGCGCGCCCGACGCGTGAGCGCGCCTAACGCTTGAGCGCTGCCTCGAGGTTCTTCTTCGCCGCCCGGCGCAACTGGAACATCCGCGCCGCGCTGACCAGTGCGGTGATCAGCCCGCCGCACACCGCGGCCAGCAGGATCGCCACCCCCAGCGGCAGATCCCAGCGCCAGTTCAAGAACGCGAACCGCGCCGACTCGGTGTTCTGGGTGATGAAGATCAGCAGCACGATCAAGATCAGGAAGCCCATGATCAGCGAGGACCACAGGGCCGCGGCCCGGGTGAACTTCACGTCCGCGGGCTGCTGCGGGCCGGCGCCGGCGTCGCCGTGCGGTTCGCTCGCCGCCGGAGCCGCCAGGGCCGGTTCGTGCGGGTGTTCGCTGCTCATCGGACCATCTTCGCCCCTGGGTGCCCGGAAGCAAACCACCAAACCGGGCACGGGAGGGTAACGACGGCACGCCGCCGGGCGGGTGTGGTTAGGGTCGGACAGGTGACGACGACGTACCGGACCGGGTTGCGGCGCTGGTGGGCGGGCATCGTCCTGGTGGTCGTGGGGCTCCTCGCGGCCGGCTGCGGCAGCGAGAACCCCCTGGGCGGCCCCGCCGGGCCGGGGGGCCCGGAAACCGGGGGGGGGGGGGCGGGGGGCGTTCC
>CAYXOM010000018.1:0-11284 GCA_964466565.1 uncultured Mycobacterium sp. | reverse complement strand
CGGGACCGGGTCGGGCGCCGGCGCGATGGGGACCGCCGAGGGTAAGGGCGTCGAGGCCGCGACCTTGGGCGGCACCAGGCCCGGCACCAGCGCCTGCAGCGGGGCACTGATCACGTCGGCGACCGTCCGGTAGGCCACCAGGGTCAGGTCGTTGACCTTCTGAACGACCGCGACGACGCCGTCGGAGAAGGTCACCGTGGTGGTGTTGGTCACCGGGTCGGTCTGACAGCTGACCGCCTGACTGCAGTCCACCCGGCCCTTGTCGTCGAGGACCGGCCGGAAGTTGAGGGCCTGTTTGGAGGTGGCCGCCGATTCCGGGACCGACGCCGGGCCGCTGCCCGGATCGGGGAAGACGAACACCCCCTCCGGCAGCCCGCCGGGCGGGCCGGGAACCCCGGTGGCCGCGGCGCTCGCGGGGGCCGGGGGTTCGGCCAGGCCGGCGGTCGCGAGCAACTCCGCCATCTCGGCGGCGTCGGCGGGACCGGCGCCGATCGCCATCACGTCGGCCCGGATGTCGGCGACCTGAGGCTCGAAGATGTTCAGCGGGCCCTGGTAGGCGGCGTAGAGGAACCCGCCCTGGGAATGTGCGACGGAACCCAGCGCGAGCACGCCGGCGGCGGCACCCAGTACCGTCGCGCCCACGCGCGCGGAGTGCCGCATCCGCTGGTTCACCGCAGCTACCTTTCCGCCTCGGCAACGTTCTCAGTGTTATCTTATCTTAACTGGTCCGCGGACAGGTTTAACCATCAGTACAACTGTGAGTCCCCTTCGGTACGGTCCTGTGATGGTGGGCCTGGGTCGGGTGCGTACTGCCGTTGCCGAAGTGGCTGCTGTGCCGCGGCCTAGAAGTCCGCCCCGTCGATCTCCCGGCCGGGTTTCTCGGCCATCAGGCCGCGGTAGGCCTGCTCGACGGTCGCGCCGTGGTTGACCACCGCGTCCACCTCGCGGGCGATCGGCATGTGCAGGCCGTACTTCTCGGCGAACTCCATGATCACGCTGGCCGCCTTGACACCCTCGGCCACCTGGTTCATCCCGGCGATGATCTCCTGAATGGTCCGGCCCTTGCCCAGTTCCTCGCCGACGTGGCGGTTTCGGCTGCGCTGCGAGGTGCAGGTGACGATCAGGTCGCCCATCCCGGCCAGTCCGGAGAAGGTGTCGCGCTTCCCGCCCATCGCCTCGCCGAGCTTGGACATCTCCCGGATCGCTCGGGACATCACCATGGCCCGGGTGTTCTCCCCGATGCCCAGCGCATAGCCCATGCCGACGGCGATCGCGTAGACGTTCTTCATCGCCCCGGCGATCTCGACGCCGATCACGTCGTCGGTGGTGTAGGTCCGGAAACGCTTGGTGCGGAACATCTGTGCGAGGTTGGCGGCCAGGTTCTGGTCGGGCATCGCCAGCACGGCGGCCGCCGCGTAGCCCTCGGCGACCTCCCGGGCGATGTTGGGCCCGGCCAGGATCCCGGCCGGGTGCCCGGGCAGCACCTCGTCGACGATCTGGCTCATCCGCATGTTGGTGCCCTGCTCGAGGCCCTTGACGAGGCTGACCACCGGCACCCAGGGGCGCAGTTCCCGGGACAGCTCGACGAGCACGTTGCGGAAGCCGTGCGAGGGCACGCCCATCACGATCACGTCGGCACAGTGGGCGGCCTCGGCGAAATCGTTTGTCGCCGTGAGCCCGTCGGGGAGTACGACCTCTTCGCCCAGGTACTGGGAGTTGCGGTGGTTGACGTTGATGTCCTCGGCCGTCTCCGCCGAGCGCACCCACTGCAGCGTCGGCCCGCGCCGGGCGCAGATCGAGGCGACGGTGGTCCCCCAGGAGCCACCGCCGAGGACGACGACTTTCGGAGCGCGCCGGTCGGGAGTCATGGCCTAGAACGTAGTGCCGGGCGGCCGGATCGCACCGGCGTTCCGGCCAACGGGGTTACTCAGCCGACCAGTTGGGCGGGGGTGGGCACGCGCCCGAAGACCATGTCCTCCTCGACCCTGTCCCGGAAGCGGTGGTCGATCGCGTCGGCCAGGAAGTCCTGGCGCACCACCCACGGCCGGCGGGTGCCCGACTTGGGCAGCTGGTGCAGGCTGCGCTGCACGTAGCCGGCCTGCAGGTCCCAGGTCGGCTTCTCGGCGATCGGCACGCCGCGGAGGTGCGGGTAGGCGTGGGTGAAGCCGTGGGTGTCCATGTAGTCGATCAGCCGGGCCGCCGAGCGCGCGGTCATGTCGGCGCGCAGCGTCCAGGAGGCGTTGGTGTAGCCGATGCACCAGAACAGGTTCGGCACGTCGTCGAGCATGAAGGCCTTGTAGGAGAACCGCTCGTTGGGCTTGATCTCGGCGCCGTCGACGCTGATCCGGGTGCCGCCGAGGGCCTGCAGTTGCAGCCCGGTCGCGGTGATGACCACGTCGGCCTCGAGGTGCCGGCCGCTGGCGAGCAGGATCCCGCTCTCGTCGAACCGGTCGATGTGGTCGGTGACCACCTCCAGGGTTCCCTTGCCGATCTCTTCGAAGACGTCGCCGTCGGCCACCAGGCACATCCGCTCGTCCCACGGGTTGTAGCGCGGCTTGAAGTCGACGTCGACGGGGTAGCCCGCCGGCAGCCTGCTGGTGTTCTGCCGGCGCACCACGCCCCGGACCAGACCCGGCGCGCTGCGCGAGAGCACCCACAGCAGCTTCTCGAAGATCAGCGCGACGGTGCGCACGATCGAGTACGAGACCCGGTTGGGCAGCACCGTGCGGATCGGCGTCACCACCGGGTTGCGCCGCGGCATCGAGAACAGGTAGCCCGGCGAGCGCTGCAGCATGGTCACCTGCGCGGCGCGGCGGGCCAGTGCGGGAACCATCGACACCGCCGTGGCGCCCGACCCGATCACCACGATCCGCTTGCCCGTGTGGTCGAAGTCATCCGGCCAGTGCTGCGGGTGGATGACGGTGCCGCCGAAGGATTCCAGACCGGGGAAGTCCGGGGTGTAGGGCTCGTCGTAGTTGTAGTAGCCCGAGCCGAAGAACACGAACCGGGCGCGGTAGCGGCGCGGGGCGCCGTTCTCGGTGACGTTTACCGTCCAGGTGTCGGTGGCGGAGTCGAAGTCGGCGGAGTGCACGTGGGTGCCGAACCGGATGTGCGGGTAGATGCCGTGCTTGCGCGCGGTGTCCTCCATGTAGTCGCGGATCTGTTCGCCGTCGGCCACGTACTCCTTGCCCCGCCAGGGCTCCCAGGGCCAGCTGAGGGTGAAGATCGAGGAGTCCGACCGCACGCCGGGGTAGCGGAACAGGTCCCAGGTGCCGCCGATGCGCTCGCGGCGCTCGAGGATCACATACCGGCTCGCGGGGCTGGTCTCGGTGAGGTGGTGGGCCGCGCCGATCCCGGAGATGCCGGCGCCGACGATCAGGACGTCGTAGGTGCCCGCGTCGGACTCGGCGGGGGAGTCGGTGGTGTCCGGGGTCACGGTCATGGCACCAGATTAGGCCCAACCGGTTGGTCGGGCCAGGGTCTTGCGGCCGGTCAGCGGTCGTCGACCAACGTCAGCCGGTCAGCGGTAGTTGACGAACTGCAGCGCGACGTCGAGGTCGGCGCCCTTGAGCATCGAGATCACCGACTGCAGGTCGTCGCGCTTCTTGGAGCTCACCCGGATCTCCTCGCCCTGGATCTGCGTCTTGACGCCCTTGGGTCCCTCGTCGCGGATCAGCTTGGTGATCTTCTTGGCGTTCTCGCCGCTGATGCCCTGCTTGAGGGTGCCGGCGACCTTGTAGGTCTTCCCCGAGGGCTGGGGCTCGCCGGCGTCGAAGGCCTTCATCGAGATGTCCCGGCGGACCAGTTTCTCCTTGAAGACGTCCACGGCCGCCTTGGCCCGCTCCTCGGTGGAGGACACGATCTCGATCACCTCCTCGCCCTTCCAGGCGATGGTGGTGTCGGTGCCGCGGAAGTCGAACCGGGTGCTCAGTTCCTTGGCCGCCTGGTTCAGGGCGTTGTCGACCTCCTGGCGGTCGACCTTGCTGACGATGTCGAAACTGGAATCGGCCACGTCGCTGCCTCCCTCTGCCGCCGGCCCCGGGCCGGTGTGTCTGCGGGGTGCATCCCCGTTGTACCCTGCTAACCGCGTCAAACCGGGTCGTTTGGTTTGACCCCAGGCAGGTTGCCCGAGCGGCCAATGGGAGCGGACTGTAAATCCGTCGGCGAAAGCCTACACAGGTTCGAATCCTGTACCTGCCACCACACGTTCGCGGATCGTGGCGTGGCGTGCACGGAGACGCGAAGATCGTTTCTCTCGTCGTCGAATTCGTCGTCAGGCGTCCAGGGCGGCCAGCAGCTCCGCCACCGGCACAGTGGCGAACCCGATTGCCGAGTCGCCGATCCCGTAGGGCAGCGCCAGGGTGCCGGCGTGGATCAGCGCGCCGCAGGAGTAGGCGACGTTGGGGACGTAGCCGTCCCGTTCGCCGGCGACCGGGCTCAGCAGCGGTTCCCGGAGCCGGCCGAGGACTTTCGCGGGATCATCCAAGTCGAGCAGGATCGCCCCGATCCGGTAGGTGCGCATCGGTCCGACGCCGTGGGTGATCACCAGCCAACCCGCCTCGGTTTCGATGGGCGGGCCGCAGTTGCCCAGCTGCAGCAGCTCCCAGGGCTCTGTCGGGCGCTGGCAGGGGACCGACCCGGCCCACACGAAGGGACGATCTGAATAGGTGAGCGTGTTCGACTCGCGGTCGGATCTCGACAACGCGGCGAATCGTCCGCCGATCCGGCGGGGAAACAGCGCCAGACCCTTGTTGGCGGCCGCCGCCCCGACTATCGGCTCCGAGACGAAGGACCGGAAGTCGACCGTCGTCAGCAACTGCTGGCGGATGCGGGATCCGCTGTAGGCGGTGTAGGTGGCGTAGAACGTGACCGAGCCGTCCTCGTCGACGAAGCGGACGAATCGGGCGTCCTCCATCCCGCCCGCCTCGGCCCTCATCGCCGGCCACAGCACCCGCTCGGAGAAATCGGTGTGAGGCCCGAACTCGATGCGGTAGGTCCGCCCGGCGATGGCCTGGATCGCCGCGATCGTCTCGGTCGTGTCCCCGCGAGTGCTCAGGTGGGCCCGGAGCCTGGCAAGGCGACCGTCGAGGCTCGCGCGGGAGAACCGCTCCCCGAGCCCGTCGAGGACGTAGGCGGCGGTCTCCCCGGCCTCGCCGAGCCGGGCGAGTTCGACCCGGAAGACCTCGGCATCGAACGGGCTCTCCTCGGTGGTTCCGGCCGTGGCCAGCGACGCGCATTCGTCGATGCTGGGCCGGCCCCCCGAGTCGATGACGCCCGTGCGGAACCCGATCGACGACCGGTGTCCCTCCCCGATACCCCGGACGCTCATCACGAATCGCAGGCTGCCCGGCGCCAGGTCGGTCTGGTCAGGATGGGCCACGATGCTCGGGTTGCACAGCGCCGCACCCTCGATCGCGTACTCGCTGGTGAAGAAGGCACCCAGCAGCAGCATCCGCTGGTCGGAGATCGCGGTGCCCGGGCTGAGGCGGTCAGTGAGTTCGCCTGCGTGCCTGCCGAAGATGCCGGCGAGATCACGGTGCCGCCCGTCGAATCGGGTGAGTACGTCGTCCAACGCCGAGGACACCTCGCTCTCGGGCAACTCCAAGACCCGCGACAGCACCGCACCCGCCCGGGACTGCCGGAGTTCGAAACCCTCCTGGCCGGGCACGAAGAGTCGGGCGATGACGCGCGCCGGGTCGGCCGACAGCCGCAGGGGGCTGCGGGTGACCAGGTCGGCAGATCGCGTCGTCACTGCGGCATGACGGAGAACCGCCGCGCGTGCTGCAGGGTCGACAGGACGGCCAGGGTGGACTCCGCGCCCTGGTTCCGGTTCACTCCGTCGGCGCACAGCCCGTCGAAACCGGCGCCGGTGCGGCGTTCCCACATCGGCTCGCCGGCATCGTTGGCGCCCTCGAACCAGGCGGCTGCGGACCGCACGCCATCGGACCACATCGGGCTTGGGTCCGCGCCGGCGGCGCGCGCACAGGCGTCGGCGATGCTCGATATCTCGATCGGCTGCTGATCGAACCCGGGTTTGGCGTCGCCCGGTCCCCGGCCGCCGGCGGGGGTGGGTGAGAGGTGGCCGTCACCGGTCTCGTAGCCGACCAGCCACTCCAGCAGGTCCAGGCCGCGCCGGCGCAGTGCCGCGTCCCCGAGTGCCACGCCGGCGGCGATCATCGCCTCGGGCAGCACGGCGTTGGCGTAGCTGAGCCGAGGCTCCGGCCAGGGCCAGCGGGCGTCGCGGCGGGCGGCGGGAAGCCCGGCGGCGTAGTCGGCGACGAGCGAACGGGCGGCCCGGTGTCCGGGATGCGCGGCGAGAACTTCGGCGGCTCCCAGGGTCGCGAACGCCATCGCCCGCGGCCAGGGCGAGCGGACCCTCGCCGAGCGTTCGAACTGGACGACAGCCAGCCGGCGGACCAGCGACACGTCGCTTCGGGCGGCCGCGGTCCCCAGGCCCCACAGGCACCGTCCCCAGGCGTCCTCGGCCGCCGGCTCGTCGGTCCAGCGGCCGTTGCGATCCATGCGGTTGCGGCACGGTCCGGCCGAGGACTGTGCGTCCTTGAGGAACTGCAGGGCGATCCGGGCGAGCCCGTTGACCGCACCGCCGGAGTCGTCCTGGCGAGCCGCGACGACGAGCACCCGGGCCATGTCGTCGGTGCAGTACCCGCCCTCGCGCCGGGGTTCGGACAAGCTTGCGTGTTCGAAGGTGCCGCGGTGGTCGGTCATCGTCAGCAGGTGCTCGAAGACGGGCTCGGGTGCGTCGGTGGCGGTCACAGGGCGGACTTCTCGGCGATCAGCTGATGTGCCAGGCGCAGATACCGTCCGGCCACCACCGGCCAGGCCATCGCCGGCGCGAGCCGCCGGGCTTCGGCGGCCATGGACGCGGCCAGTGCCGGCTCGGTGACCACCCGCCGCAGAGCAGACACCAGCGCATCCGGGTCGTCGTGATCGACGACCATTCCCGCCCCGCTGGCGAGCAACTCGACCGCGTGTGGGAACGCGGTGGCGATCACCGGCCGGCCGCTGGCGATGGCGTCGACCAGAACCCCCGAGGTCACCTGGTCGGTGGAGTCATAGGGCAGCACAACGGCGGTCGCACGGCGGGCGAGGGCGTTCAGGCAGGCGGCCGTCTGGTAGCCGCCGTCGAACTGAACCGAGTCGGCCACGCCGTTGCGGCGTGCCCGCTCGATTAGTGCCGTTCGGTAGGCCTCGCCGTCGGAGGCGAGCACCTTGGGGTGCGTCTGCCCGGCGATCAGGTAACCCGGCGGGTCCGGCAGGCGGCGAAGGGAGACCAGCGCGTCGATGACCCGCTCGACGCCCTTGCCCGGCCCCAGTAGTCCCCAGGTCAGAAGCGTCGGGCGCGACGGAACCTGCACCGCGACATCGGGCGGGACGGTCGCGCCGTGAGCGATGGTGGTGACCTTGCGGCGATCGACGTCGTAGCCGCAGCAGAGCCGCTCACGTGCGGCCGCGGACATCACGACCACCCGATCGGCCATCAGCGCGATCTCCTCGAGCACCCGACGCTGATGCGGCGTGGGATCACTCAGGATGGTGTGCGCGACCACGATGCAGGGAACCCGCAGCCCGCTGATGATCTCGAGGATCTCGTCGCCGTCGAGGCCGCCGTAGATTCCGTACTCGTGCTGGATCACGGCGACCCCGGCCCCGTTCAGTAGTGCTGACCCGGCGGTCGGCGAAGCCGGGGTGTCGAAGATCAGCTCGCCGCCGGCCCGGGATCGCCGACCCGGCGGGTCGGACACCCGGATGATCCGGACTGCAGAGCCGTTGGCTGCCAGTCCGCCGGCCAGCGCCGCGCTGAACGTCGCCAGACCGCAGACGGTCGGCGGGTAGGTACTGAGAATCCCGAAGGTGAGCGGGTTCGAAAGGTCCCGCCCCGAGGCGGGTTTGGCCGGCCGTGGCGCAAAGACCGGAGCATTCATGGAAATCCCATCCGGCGGTTATCGCCGGAGCGCCCGGCGTGAGCGGTTGCTCGGCGAGGTCAGCAGATAAGGGCTGACTTGTCCCGGACTGGCTGGATACCCAACAATTGTCAGACTACACCCCCTACCGGGCGTCGCCTCAGGCGGCGGGCACCCGCTCGCCGAGTTCGGCGATCACCCGGCCCAGTTCGTCGGTCATCGGGCAGCCGGGCCGGCGCGTCTCGAATGTCGCCAGCAGGCTTCGGTAGTACCAGAGGTGGTCGCCGGGGTCCTTGACGGTGAAGCGCTCCCACAACTGCGCGCCGTGCACCCGGTAGTCGCGCAGCATCCCGCGGGCGTTGTCGAGCTTGTCGGCCAGCGACACCAGCACCGCGCCGTCGGAGGCGCCGGCCAGGTGGTCGATGTAGGCCTGCTTGCGCGCCTTCCAGGGCGGCTTGGGGGTCTCGAAGGTGTCGCTGCACTCCTCGACGATCCCGGCCACCTCCGCTCCGAAGACCTCCCGGATCTCGGCCAGCGTGGCCTGCCCGCCGGCGTCCTCGGCGGCGTCGTGCAGCAGCGCGGCGATCGCCTGGTTCTCGGTGCCGCCGGCCTCGATCACCAGCCCGGCCACCGACAAAAGGTGCCCCAGGTACGGGATGTCGCCACCCTTGCGGACCTGGGTGCGGTGCTTGTCGGCGGCGTAGGTCAGCGCGTGCGAGAACGCCTCGCCCAGTTTGGGAGTGCTGGTCTGCTGGCTCATTCGTCGGTCCCCCTGCCTCTCGCCTCGAGCCTATCGGGGCGCTCCGACAGCCCACGCGGTTCGCCGGACCCGTCGGCGAGGCTCAGCAACAGCCACGCCAGCGTCGCCAGACTGATCGCCGCAGCGTGCACGGTGGCCACGAAGGCGACGTACTCGTGCCACCGTGCTCCGACTCCGCAGGCCGGCTCCCCGTTCTTGACCAGCATCGAGAACGCCAGGGCTTCGGCAACGCACAGCAGCACCACCGTCAGCACTGGCACTGCGCGCTGCCCTGGCTCACGGATTCCTCTGCCGCGCAGATAATTAACTTCCAGACCCAGTGTCACCAAGAGAAGCGGGAGCACCTCGACCATGCCGCTGAAGTACTGCTGTGAGACGTTGTCCGCGCAGCCACCGTCGTCGACGATCAGCGGGTACCACAGAGCGGAGGCGATCTGCACCACGAACGTCCCGATCACCACCGGCACGATCCATCCGCGCGATGCCGAACTGCCGCCCAGCGCCGACACCAGCAACAGGCCCATCGCGGCGACGAATCCCGCCGTCGTCGCAATCGTCAGCAACCCCGAGTCGGCGACCGCGAACCGCTCGCCCCTGGGACCGAACAGCAGCATCAGGTGCAGGACGGTCACCAGCGCGGCGCCCAGAACCCACCACCCCGACAGCAGAGCGCGCAGGAAGGTCCGGCCGTCGCGGGGAGGCGCGGTCATGTGCCATTTGAGCAGCGCCGTGCCGGCGACCAGGGCGATGTCCAGGCCGATCACCGCCCAGCGCCAGTCGGCGGCGGCCCCGCCTGAGAGATCCACCGCGAACTCCACGAGATCGTCGCTGTAGGTGAACCCCAGGACCAGCGCGAAGACCGCGGTCACGGCCGCCCAGTCGGCACGCTTGGTGGTTGGGCTCGCCCCGGCGGCGGACACCCCCGCACTCTATCCGCGGCCTGCGGTCGCACCGCTGTGATACACCCACTGCGATGCCCATCCTGCTGCCGGCCCAGCCGCGTCTGGCCAACGATGCCGAGCGCAGGGTGTTCGCCCTGCTGTGCGAGCAACTCGGCGAGAACGACGTGGTGATCGCCGGACAGCGGGTCACCGACCACCGCAAGGACCACGAGATCGACTTCGTCGTCGCCCTCGCCGGCGCCGGCATCGTCTGCCTGGAGGTCAAGGGCGGTTCGGTGTGGCACGACGGGGACTCCTGGCGCCAGGAGAGCCGGCGCAACGGGCACGTGAAGAAGATCGAACCCGTCCAGCAGGTCCGCCAGGCCCGCTACGCGCTGCGCGAGTTCATCGAGTCCGACCCGCGCTGGACCCAGGCCCGCCCGCGCTGGAACCACCTGCTGGTGTTCCCCCACAGCGAGTTCGCCCCCGACTTCGCGCTGCCGGACTGCCCGCGCTGGATGGTGTTGGACCGCAACGAGATCGGCGATATCGGCGGCAGGCTGCGCGAGGTGGCGCTGAGCCAGAAGACGCGGCTGCCGTTACTCGGCGACACCGCTGTCGCGCAGATCGTGGCCGCGCTGAGCGGGCGCGGCCTGCCGCAGCGCGACGTCGTCGCCCGCGCGCTGGAGAACGAGGACGCCGCCGACATCCTCACCGATCAGCAGGCGGTGATCCTCTCGGCGATCCGGCTGCTGAAGCGGGTGGAGATCCGCGGCGGGACCGGCAGCGGCAAGACGTTCATGGCCCTCGAGCAGGCCCGCCGGCTGGCCGACCAGGGCGAGCGGGTGGCGCTGATCTGCTACTCGCACGGCCTGGCGTCCTACCTCAAGCGCATCACGGCCGGCTGGAATCGCCGCCACCGGCCCGGCTACGTCGGGGAGTACCACAGCCTCGGCATGGCCTGGGGCGCCCCGGAGGGCCCCGACGAGTCGGAGCGCACCGCGCAGACCGCGCGGTTCTTCGAGCACGACCTGCCGGCGGCCATGCGGGACCTCGCTGCCGGGCTGCCCGACGGGCAGCGGTTCGACTCCATCGTCATCGACGAGGCCCAGGACTTCGCCGACAGCTGGTGGGAGCCGCTGCTGACGGCGCTGCGCGACCCCGAGGCCGGCGGGCTGTACCTGTTCATCGACGAGGGCCAGCGGGTCTTCGACCGGCAGGGCACCCCCGGAGTGCCGCTGGTGCCGCTGATCCTCGACCAGAACATCCGCAACACCCGCCAGATCGCCACGGCGTTCTCCTCGCTGACCGACCACCCGATGCGGTTCCTCGGCGGCGACGGGCCCGAGGTGCGCTTCGTCGCCTGCACCCGGCAGACCGCGATCGGGGCCGGGGACGACGAGGTCGAGCGGCTGCTCGAGTCGGGCTGGCGCCCGCAGGACGTTGCGCTGCTCACCACCGGCAGCCGCCACCCCGAGCAGCGCGAGCGCCAGGCCCGGGGCACCGCCGCCTACTGGGACAGCTTCTGGGACGCCGAGCAGGTGTTCTACGGCCACGTGCTGGGGTTCAAGGGCCTGGAGCGGCGGGCCATCGTGCTGGTGGTCAACGACCGCTATGCCCTGGAACGTGCCGCCGAGCGCCTGTATGTGGGACTGTCGCGGGCCCGCGACCAACTGGTGGTGTGCGGTGACCCGGACTTCATCGTCCGATACGGCGGGTCC
>CAYXOM010000017.1:0-2860 GCA_964466565.1 uncultured Mycobacterium sp. | reverse complement strand
GCCGTCCTCACCGCGGCGCGGCGTGTCTTCGTGCTTCAGGATCAGGCCGTCGCCGTCTTCGAGGCCGGGTCACTCGCGGTGGCCGGCGACGTGGCGGTCGATGGTCCGGTGTCGGCGATGGCGGTGAGCCGCGACGGCTCGACGCTGTTCGTCGGCGACTACCGGGGCCGCATCATGACCCGTGCCATCGGAGCCGCCCGGCTGCGCACGGCCTCCTGACCTCCCGGGTCATTTCACCTAGCGCCGGGTGCAGTCCAGCGACACCGAGACCGTTCGGCTGGTGACCATCGGGACCAGGAAGCCGCCGCCCTCGCCGCCGAGAACCGGCCCGACGAACGGAACCCACTGGGTGACGGTTTGCGGATTGCGCACGCTGGTCACCGTGCACTCGGACACCGGAGCGGTACCCATCTTGTCCAGGGTGACCAGGTAGCCCTGCCGCTGAAGCCGGTCGATGGTGTCCTGAGCCGACTCCTGGGCCGCGGCCGGTCCCGGCGGCGCCGCGACGGCCGCCGACAGCGCCGCCAGCGCCGCCGCCGCGATTGCGCGTGCCAGCATCTTTCGTCTCCCGTCGGACTGCCCTGATTGGATCATTGTCGAGTGTCATCGCCGCGGGCGGCCCCGCCCGTTCCCGGTGGCCCGGTGCGCTCGCCCGGATACGATGCGGGCCATGCAGAGCACCATGCAGGACTACCCGCTGACCATCACCGAAATCCTCTCCTACGCGGTCAGGGTGCACGGCGCCCGCACGGTGAGCACCGCCACCGGCGACGGCTTCCGTCACGCCAGCTACCGCGAACTCGGCCAACGGGCGGCCCGGCTGGCCAACGCCCTGCGCCGACTGCGCATCGACGCCGACCAGCGGGTGGCCACCTTCATGTGGAACAACCAGGAACACCTGGAGGCCTACGTCGCGGTGCCCTCGATGGGCGCGGTGCTGCACACCCTCAACATCAGGCTGTTCCCCGAGCAGATCGAGTTCGTCGCCCACGAGGCCGAGGACCGGATCGTGATCGCCGACCTGTCGCTGGCCCCGATCCTGGCCCCGGTACTCCCCCGGATGGAGACGGTGCACACCGTGATCGCCGTCGGCGACGGCGATCTCTCAGCGCTGGAAGCCTCCGGAAAAACGGTGCTGCGCTACCACGAGCTCATCGCCGCCGAGCCCGACTCCTTCGACTGGCCCGACATCGACGAGAACTCGGCTGCGGCGATGTGCTACACCAGCGGGACCACCGGCCATCCCAAAGGCGTCGTCTACAGCCACCGGTCGAGCTACCTGCACTCGATGGCGGTCTGCGGCGGCAACGGGATGGGGCTGAGCTTCTCGGACAAGGCCTTCCCGATCGTGCCGATGTTCCACGCCAACGCCTGGGGGCTGCCCTACGCAGCGCTGATGGCCGGTGCGGACCTTGTGCTGCCCGACCGCTTCATGGACGCCAAGTCGCTGGTCACTCTGATCGAGACCCAGCGCCCGACGGTGGCCGGCGCGGTCCCCACCATCTGGAACGACGTCATGAACTACCTCGCGGCCCATCCGGGCCATGACATCTCCTCGCTGCGGATGGTGGCCTGCGGCGGATCGGCGGTGCCGGTGTCGCTGATGAAGACCTTCGAGGAGCGGCACGCGGTGCAGATCCGGCAGTTGTGGGGGATGACCGAGACCTCACCGATGGCGACGCTGGCCTGGCCCGCGCCCGGGGCGCCGGAGGAGCGGCACTGGGATATCCGCGCCACCCAGGGCCGGCCGATGTGCGGGGTCGCGGCCCGCATCGTCGCCGACGACGGCACCGTACTGCCCAACGACGGCGTCGCCGTCGGCGAGTTGGAGGTGCGCGGGCCGTGGATCACCGGCTCCTACTATCGCAACACCGACCCGGCCAAGTTCGCCTCGGGCTGGCTGCGCACCGGCGACGTCGGCCGCATCGACGAGCAGGGTTACATCACGCTGACCGACCGGGCCAAGGACGTCATCAAGTCCGGCGGCGAGTGGATCTCCTCGGTGGAACTGGAGAACCACCTCATCGCCCACCCGCAGGTCCGGGAGGCCGCCGTGGTGGGCGTGCCCGACGAGCGCTGGCAGGAGCGCCCGCTCGCCGCGGTGGTGCTGCAGGAGGGCGCGCGGGTGCCCGCCGAGGAGTTGCGGGAGTTCCTCGCCGACAAGGTGGTGCGCTGGTGGCTGCCCGAGCGCTGGGCGTTCGTCGAGGAGATCCCGCGTACCAGCGTCGGCAAGTACGACAAGAAGACCATCCGGGCCCGCCATGCCGAGGGCGCCTACACGGTGGTCACCCTCTGACCGCGAACAGACATGAATTGCACCGACACGCCGCGACTCCGGGACCGTTTACGTCTGCTCGCCGAGCAAAGGTGAGGGTCGCTGACGTTCGCTGACCGTCGCCTAGTTGTCGTGACCTGACACCTAGTCGGGTGCCGCGGGCGACTCGGGTTCGAGGCGGTCCAGCGCGCGGCCCGCCAGTTCGTGCCCGACGTCGATCAACTCGGCGGCACGGTGGAAGTCCAGGCTGCGGCAGGCGGTCCGCGGAACCTCGATCAGCACGTCGGGCGGATAGGCCGCCATCTGGTGGCGGGCCAGCGCTGCCTGGGCGATGTCGATCGTGCGCATCATCAACGCGAAGCTGCGCAACTTGGGAAGCTGCGCGCCGCGGTCGGCATCGCCGAGCTCGTCGTCGGCCAGGGCGGGCGCTGATTCGTCGCCCTCGACGTCGGAGATGTCGAACCCCGTACCGGTGCTCAGCCGGTCGAGGAGTGCGGAGGTGCTGCGGCGCAGGCGGCTGAGGCGCTCTCTGGTGGAACTCACCCCGGCGCCCTGGTTATCGGCCGCATCGGTCTCCATTCCCGA
>CAYXOM010000016.1:0-4110 GCA_964466565.1 uncultured Mycobacterium sp. | reverse complement strand
CGGGGCCCGCCCGCCCCCGCGTTCACCCCCGGCGCCGCCGCCGCCGCGCTCGCCACGGCGTCGGCGGCCGACTTGTCCACCGTCTCGCCGGTGGGCAGGGTGCCGTCCAGTCCTGATCCGGGCCCGGCGTAGTCCGCGGTCAGCAGCACCCGGACCCGGCCCGGGGCGACCGCGGGGTCGGCCATGATGGGCAGCCCGCCCAGTTCGCGGGCGACCGCCCGGGCGCCGAGGTCGTCCTCGGCAGCGGCCAGCACCCGGCTCCGGGCGACCTCCGGGCCCTCGTGGTTGCCGACCGTGCCGATCACGAAGCCCAGCGCTCCGAGCCGGTCGGAGACCGCGCCCGCCAGGCCGTTGATCTCGCTGGCATTGATCACCTCGGCGGTGGTCTGGTCGGGGGTGTAGGCGATCTCGGCGGTCTTGCCCTCGTCCTGCTCGTGCAGCAGGCCGGCCACCCACTGCTGGACCTGCGGCGGGTCGACACGCACCACCGACTGCATCCCGTCGTCGCTCCAGCCGTCGCCGGCCACCACCGGAATGGTGGCGAAGGCGACGTTGCCCGCCGCCAGCTTCTGCAGCTGGTCGAGGAAGTCCATGATGTCCCAGCCCGCGGAGATCACCACCGAGCGGTGGATGGCCTCCTGCAGCCGCCCCAGGGTGGCCGGGCTGGTCAGCGTCTCACTCGAGATCACCTGGTGGGCCAGCGAGGCCATCACCGATTGCTGGCGCACCACCCGGTCGAGGTCGCCGCGCGGCAGGTCTTGGCGCTGGCGCACGAAGCTCAGTGCCTGCGCGCCGTCGAGGTGCTGCCAGCCGGCCGGGAAGTCTGCACCCGAAAGCGGTTCGTAGACAGCGTTGTTCAGGCAGACGTCCACCCCGCCGAGGGCGTCGGTGATCAGCGCGAAGCCCAGCAGCCCGATCTCGGCGTAGCGATCGACGGTCACCCCGGTCAGATCGGCGACGGTCTGGATCAGTGCGTTTCGGGCCGCCTCGACCGCCTGCGGCTCGGCGAGGGCGGGCTCGACGCCCTCCTGCTCGACCAGTCGCTTCATCTGCTCGAGCTTGACCTCCCCGTAGACCCCGTTGATCTTGGTCCGGCCCATCCCCGGCGCCTCGACGTAGGAGTCGCGCGGAATCGAGATCGCGGTTGCCGAGCGGCCGTTGTGCGGGATGCGAACCAGGATGATCGTGTCGGTGTTGGTGGCGACGTCGTTGCCGGCGTGCAGGGCGGCCAGTTCGGCCTCCGAGAGCGGGTTGCCGTGCGCGTCGGTGCGGCTGTCCGAGCCGACGAGCAGGATGTCGGTGGCGCCGTCGTCGCGGCCACCGGTCAGGGCGGCGATGCTGAACTGGAAGATGCCCGACTCCAGGGAGCGCACCGATCCCCAGGCGGTGCCGGTGCCCACCAGGACCAGGATCGCGAGCAGGGCCGCGACCGTCCGGCCCGCCGACCGGCCGTGCGCACCAACTGTCACTTCCGTATCACGCGGCACCAGCACAGGCTACTGGCGAACGGGTCGCATCCCGGGTAGCCGGAACCGGCGTGCCAGACTCGTCGCCGTGGCGCAGCGCATCGTGATCACCGGCGCGGGCGGCCAGGTCGGCCGGTTCCTGGCAGTTCAGGCCGCCCACCGGGGCCACGACGTGCTGGCGCTGGCCAGGGCCGAGTTCGACATCGCCGATCCGGGGGCCGCGCGCGGGTTCGTCGGCGCCGGGGACCTGGTGGTGAACTGCGCGGCCTTCACCGACGTCGACGCCGCCGAGGCCGACCCGGACACCGCCCGGGCCGTCAACGAGGTGGGTCCCGGGGTGCTGGCCGGGGCCTGCGCCACCGCCGGAGCCCGCTTGGTGCACGTCTCCACCGACTACGTCTTCGACGGGCGCTTCGACGGTCCGCCGCGCCCCTACGAGACCGGCGACCCGACCGGTCCGCTGGGGGTGTACGGGGCCACCAAACTCGCCGGTGAGCGGGCCGTGCTGAAGGCGCTGCCCGGCGCGCATGTCGTGCGCACGTCCTGGGTCTACACCGGAGCCGAAGGCGGCACCGACTTCGTCGCGGTGATGCGCCGGCTGGCCGCCGGGCAGGACACCGTGGACGTCGTCGCCGACCAGACCGGCTCGCCCACCTACGTCAAGGACCTCGTCGACGCGCTGCTGCAGGTGGCCGGCGGCGAGGTCCGTCCCGGCCTGCTGCACGCCGCCAACAACGGCACGGCCTCCCGCTTCGAGCAGGCCCGCGCGGTGTTCGCCGGCCTCGGCGCCGATCCGGCGCGAGTGCGCCCCGCCGACACCGCGGCCGTGCGGCGCCCGGCCCGCCGGCCGGTGTACTCGGCGCTGTCGATGGACTCCTCGGTACGTGCGGGGCTGCGGCCGCTGCGGCCGTGGCGCGACGCCCTGGCCGAGGCCATCGCCGCGTGAGCCCCGACTCGCCGGACCATCTGACCGTGGTCACGGTCACCTACTCGCCCGGCTCGCACCTGGACCGGTTCCTGTCCTCGCTCACCGTTGCCACCGACCTCCCGGTGCGGGTGGTGCTGGCCGACAACGGGTCGGTCGACGGTGCGCCGGAGGAGGCGGTGGCGCGCTACCCGGGGACCCGGCTGCTGCGCACCGGTTCCAACCTGGGCTACGGCCGGGCGGTCAACCGGGCGATGGCCACCGTGGCGGCCGGCGAGGAGTTCGTGGTGGTGGCCAACCCGGACGTCACCTGGGGCCCGGGCAGCATCGACGCGCTGCTGGCCGCGGCGGCCCGCTGGCCGCGGGCGGGCACCCTGGGACCGCTGATCCGCGACCCCGACGGCTCGGTCTACCCGTCGGCGCGCCACCTGCCGCGCCTGATCCGCGGCGGGATGCACGCCGTGGTCGGCTTCGCCTGGAAGGCCAACCCGTGGACGCAGGCCTACCGCCAGGAGCGGGTCGAACCCAGCGAGCGGCCGGTGGGCTGGCTGTCGGGATCCTGCCTGCTGGTGCGCCGTGCGGCCTTCGACGCCGTCGGCGGGTTCGACGAGCGCTACTTCATGTACATGGAGGACGTCGACCTCGGTGACCGGCTGAGCCGGGCCGGCTGGCTCAACGTCTACGTGCCGGGCGCGGAGATCCTGCACGACAAGGGCCACTCCACCGGCCGCGACCCGGACCGCAACCTGCGCGCCCACCACGACAGCACCTACATCTACCTCAGCGATCGGCACCCGGGTGTCTGGCGCGCTCCGCTGCGGTGGACGATGAAGGGCGCGCTGCGGGTCCGGGCGCGCGCGGCGGTGCGCAGGTCCCGCCGGGAACTGGCGGGAGGTGGGAGATGAGCGGCGTCGACGCGGTGATCCTGGTCGGCGGCAAGGGCACCCGGCTGCGGCCGCTGACCCTCTCGGCCCCCAAGCCGATGCTGCCCACCGCCGGCCTGCCGTTCCTCACCCACCTGCTGTCCCGGATCGCCGCCGCCGGGATCGAGCACGTGGTACTCGGGACCTCCTACAAGGCCCAGACCTTCCGGACCGCGTTCGGCGACGGTTCCAAACTCGGGCTGCAGATCACCTACGTGACCGAGGAGGAGCCGCTGGGCACCGGCGGCGGGATCGCCAATGTCGCGCCGATGCTGCGCCATGACACCGCGATGGTGTTCAACGGCGACGTGCTCTCCGGCATGGACCTGCGCGCCATGCTCGCCGCCCACCGCGACCGCGCCGCCGACGTCACCCTGCACCTGGTGCGGGTCGGTGACGCCCGGGCCTACGGCTCGGTGCCGACCGACGCCGAGGGCAACGTCCTGGCGTTCGTGGAGAAGACCGAGGACCCGCCGACCGACCAGATCAACGCCGGCACCTACGTGTTCAACCGGGAGATCATCGACCGCATCCCGACGGGGCGGCCGGTGTCGGTGGAGCGCGAGGTGTTCCCGGCGCTGCTGGAGTCCGGCGCGCGGGTGTGCGCCTACGTCGACGCCACCTACTGGCGCGACATGGGCACCCCGGAGGACTTCGTGCGCGGCTCGGCCGACCTGGTCCGCGGGATCGCGCCGTCGCCGGCGCTTCAGGGCCGGCGCGGGGAGAGCCTGGTGCACGACGGCGCCTCGGTCGCGCCCGGGGCGCTGCTCGTCGGCGGCACCGTGGTGGGCCGCGG
>CAYXOM010000015.1:0-2916 GCA_964466565.1 uncultured Mycobacterium sp. | reverse complement strand
GGTCGGGAGGGGACGGTTCTCCCGCAGCGCGCGCTCGGTGCGGTCCCAGCGCACGTAAGCCCCGATGGTCACCGTCAGCGACAACCCGAGAAGCAACACCGTGATGCCGATGCGGATCGGCCGGGGCCCGAAATGATGGACCAGGCTGGCCAGCGCGATGGAACCGGCCAGCAGGGCCAGCCCGGTCCGCAGCCACGCCAGGAACGTCCGCTCGTTGGCCAGGGTGAACCGGTAGTCCGGATCGGTGCCGACACTCTTTAGCGGCGGCTTGCGGGAGAACACCTGCGGAAATCTACCGGGCGGACGCGTGCAAGGTAGAGGGGTGAGGACCGCGCGCCGCTGGATCTGGCCGCTGGTGTGGGCCGGGGGCATCGCGCTCGTCGTGGTCTCCCTGCTCGCGCTCGTCCAGCGCTCGCTGATCTACCACCCCGACAGCCGGGCCGGTTGCGGGGAATCCGCGGGCGCGCGTGGTTTCGTGCCGTGGGTCGACGCCGCGGGGCAGCGGATCGGCCACCGTCTCCCGGCCGCCGCGGACGACCCGCGGGCACCGCTGGCCGTGCTGATCTCCCATGGCAACGCCGGTTGCGCGCTGCAACGCGCCGGTTACGCCCCGTTCCTGCGGGCCGGTGCACCGGACCGTGCGGTCTCGGTCTACCTGCTGGAGTACCCCGGCTACGGGCAGCGGCCGGGCAGTCCCTCCCAACAGACACTGCTGGCCGCGGCGGCCGACGCTCTGGCGTCGATCCCCCCGGGCTCGCCGGTGGTGCTCCTCGGCGAGTCGCTGGGTTCGGGAGTCGCCGCAGCCACCGCCGGGGCGCATCCCGGGCGGGTCTCGGGGCTGATTCTGCTCAGCCCGTTCGACAGTCTGACCGCCGTGGCCGGGCACCACTATCCGGTGCTGCCGGTGGGCTGGCTGCTGCGCGACCGCTATCCGGCAGGGGAGTGGCTGGACGGCTACCGCGGCCCGGTCGCCATCGTGGTGGCCGGGCGCGACTTGATCGTGCCGGAGCACTTCGGGCGAGCACTCTACGACGGCTACCGCGGCCCGAAACTACTACTCATCGCCCGAGATGCCGGCCACAACGACCTGCCCGGGGCGCTGCCGGCGTCGGGGTGGGAGCGCGCGCTGGATTTCGTGGCTCCGGCGGGTTAGGCCGGATGCGGCCGCGTCGCCCGGTGTAGCACCCAGGCTACCGGCACGCTGAGCGCCACGGTCAGGGCGAACAGCCCGGCGACCGACCCGGTGAACAGCGGCCAGCCCAGGATCGAGGTCAGCGCGACCTCCATGACGATGACGTGAACCAGGAATACCTCGTAGGAGATCTCACCGAAGCGCACCATCGGCGGGCTGGCGAGGAACCGCGAGTAGAGGCCACCCGGGTCCGGGCCGGCCAGGGCGACCGGGGCGACCACCAGCGTGGCGATCAGGGCGTAGAGCAGAGTCCTGGCCAGATCCGCACCGAGATTCGGGCCGGCCGCGCTCATGTCCCCGGCGAGCGGCGTCGAGACCAGCAGGTAGGCGCCCAGCGCCACCGGTAGGGCCACCTGCCACCGGCAGCGCGCCCCGGTGGCCTGCCACACCGCCAGCGCCATGCCGCCGGCGAACCACACCAGGTAGTGCGGCAGCCACAGGCCGGCGCCGGCGGGCAGCCAGTCGGTGGCGTGCAGCACCACCAGCCACAGCGGGCTGACCGCCGCCAGGGCACCGAGCAGTCCCAGCAGCAGCCCGGGCCGCCATCGACTCCGGCACAGCCGGGTCAGCAGCACCCAAGCCAAAGCGGGCAGCAGCGCGTAGAAGGCGACCTCGACGGCCAGGCTCCACATCTGGGTCAGGCCCTGATGCTGGTACCGGGTGAAGTAGTCGCCGTAGATCTGGGTCAGGGTGAGGTTGCGGAGCAGTGCCGTCCAGGTGTGCCCCGGGTTGGGCTCGATCGGCCGCGCCGCGTACAGCAGGTAGGCCGCCACCACGGTGATCAGGTAGGCGGGCATGATCCGGCGCACCCGGTTTCTGGCGTAGCGGCGCACCGGCGGGGCGGGGGAGTCGGCCGCTGCGGCGCGCACCCACGGCCCGAACAGCAGCAGGCCGGAGAGGACGAAGAAGATGGCCACCCCGATGTCCAGCCGCGCCAGCATCAGGCCGGCGTAACCGCGATTGAGTGCGCCGGTGCCGAAGGCCGCGTGAGTGCCCACCACCGCCAGCGCTGCCACTGCCCGCAGGCCGGTCAGAGCCGGGACCCGGTCGGCTGAGGAGACCTGCTCCAGGCCGCCCTGGTCGCCGTCGGCAGGTGAGGTCACCCTCTCAGGACATCACAGGATCCAGCGTCCACGGCGACGCGCGATGTGGGTTGGTGCGCGATACTGGGATTGAACCAGTGACCTCTTCCGTGTCAGGGAAGCGCTCTCCCGCTGAGCTAATCGCGCCGGTCAGTCGAAATTTGGAGGTGGAGACGGGAATCGAACCCGTGTGCACGGCTTTGCAGGCCGTTGCCTCACCACTCGGCCACTCCACCGTTGGGTCTGACGCCACTTCACCGCCGAGCGGATGACGGGATTCGAACCCGCGACCCTCACCTTGGCAAGGTGATGCGCTACCAACTGCGCTACATCCGCATAGCCGGAGGCGGTTTCCCGCCTTCTGCGATGCCCGACAATAGTCCACCGAACTCAGGCCGCACAAATGGACCCCACCGTGCGTCGCCGAAGCCCGGAAGCCGATCTGTCAGGGAAAACACCCCTGCGTGCTAGTGTCCCACCACGGCGCGGCAGGCCTGCGGGCTGCCGGCACCCGGTCCCGTGGCTCAGTGGGAGAGCGTCCGCTTCACACGCGGAAGGTCGCTGGTTCGATCCCAGCCGGGACCACCACGCTTGACCTGCTTCTTCTTTCGGGTTCCGGATCGTCGTTGTGTGGTGATGAAG
>CAYXOM010000014.1:0-6704 GCA_964466565.1 uncultured Mycobacterium sp. | reverse complement strand
AACCTCCGAGATGCACTTCGTGGCCGCACTCGACGACGTGCCACGGATGCGCGGGGTGCTCACCCTCTTCGAAGGCGTGGCGACCGGGGCCGCCGACGGCTACGCACGGATCGCCGGCGGACCGGCTGCGGTGCTTCTGCACCTGGGCCCGGGCCTGGGCAACGGTCTGGCCAATCTGCACAACGCCCGTCGCGCCCGGGTGCCGATGCTGGTCGTCGTCGGCGACCACGCCGCCTACCACAAGCACTACGACGCCCCACTGGAGTCCGACATCGACTCGGTGGCCGCCACCGTCTCCGGCTGGGTCCGCCGGACCGCGGCTCCGGCCGGCCTGGTCGCCGACGCCGTCGAGGCGATCGCCTTCACCCGGAAGGCCCGCCAGATCGCCACCCTCATCCTGCCCGCCGACGTCTCGTGGTCGGACGGTGCACGCCCGGCCGAAGCCGTCGCGCCCCAGCCGATCCTGCCGCCCGCCGACACCGCCGACGCCGAGGCGGCGCTGCGGTCGGGCGAGCCGACCGTCATCCTCGTCGGCGGCGACGCGACCCGCGCGGAGGGTCTGGGCGCCGCCGCGCGACTGGCCGGGCGCTTCGGTGCCCGACTGTTCTGCGAGACCTTCCCGACCCGACTCGAGCGCGGGGCGGGGATCCCCGCCGCCGAGCGCATCGCCTACTTCGGCGAGGCGGCGGCGGCGCAACTGGCCGGCACCCGGCGGGTGGTGCTGGCCGGTGCGGTGTCCCCGGTGAGCTTCTTCGCCTATCCGGACAAGCCCAGCGACCTGGTTCCCGACGGCGCCAGCGTGCACACCCTGGCCGGCCCGGTCGGTGCCGCGGCGGCGCTGACCGCACTGGCCGACCGCCTCGCGCCGGACACCGTCGCCGCCGTGGCCCCGGCGACCCGACCCACCCTGCCGTCCGGGCCGCTGTCGGTGCAGACCGCGGCCGAGGTGATCGGCGCGCTGCTACCCGAGCGCGCGATCGTTGTCGACGAGTCGAACACCTCGGGGTTCCTGCTGCCCGCGGCCACCGCCGGCGCCCCGGTGCACGACTGGCTGACCCTGACCGGCGGCGCGATCGGCTACGGGCTGCCGGTGGCCCTCGGGGCTGCCCTTGCCGACCCCGACCGGCCGGTGCTCTGCCTGGAGTCCGACGGCTCGGCGATGTACACGATCTCCGCACTGTGGAGTCACGCCCGCGAGAATCTCGACATCACCACCGTCGTCTTCGCCAACCGCGCCTACGACATCCTGCGCATCGAACTCGCCCGTGTCGGGGCTCAAGCGGGTGACCAGGCACCCGGCCCGAAAGCCGAGTCGCTGCTCGACTTGACGCCGCCGGTGCTGGATTTCGTGCGGATCGCCGAGGGCATGGGTGTGCCGGCACGGCGGGCGTCGACGGCCGAGGAACTCGCCGCTGCGTTGCGGTGGGCGTGGAACGAACCCGGACCCCACCTCATTGAGGCGGTCATGCCCTCCTTGGCCGACTGAACCGGCCCGGTGGCTCAGGCGGGGGTATCGGCCAGTTCGCGCCCGATCGTCCTCAGCGCCGCCGTCGCCCCGCCGAGGGCGAACTCGGTCTGCTTGGCGGTGATGAAGTACCGGTGCACCGGGTGGTCCATGTCGATGCCGACCCCGCCGTGGACGTGCACGGTGGTGTGCGCGACGCGGTGTCCGGCTTCGGCCGCCCAGAACGCCGCGGTGGCCACCTCGACGTCGGCGGGCAGATCCTCGGAGAGCCGCCAGGCGGCCTGCAGGCAGCACAGCCGCAGGCCCTTGATGTCGATGTAGTCGTCGGCCAGCCGTTGGGCCACCGCCTGGAAGGTGCCGATCGGCCGGTCGAACTGTTCGCGGGTGCGCGCGTACTCGGCCGTCATCTCCAGCGCGCGCTCGAGCACACCGAGCTGGTAGGCGGTCAGGCCGATCGCCCGGCGGGTGTTCAGCCAGGCCACCGCGTCCACTCCGCCGGCCCTCCGCTCCGCCGCGAGCTCGACGCCGGCGAGGTCCAGTTCGGCGGCGCTGTTACGGCCGGTGGTCTGCAGCGGGCTCATCCCGACTCCCGGGTCGTCGGCGCAGACCAGGAACAACGCCGGGCCGGAGTCGGTCTCGGCGGGCACCAGGAAGGCCGTCGCGACCGGGCCGAAGGGGACCTGGGTGCGGGTTCCGGTGAGCCGGAAGCCTCCGCCGGCCGACGGACTGGCCTGAACCGGGCCGTGGCCGAGTTCGCCGTCGAGGGCGACGGTGAGAATCCGCTGCCCCGACACCGCCGGTGCCGCCCACTGCGCGGCGAGATCGGCCGGGCCGAAGCGGGTCAGTGCGCCGGCGGCCAGCACCACCGACTCCAGGTAGGGGACAGCGGCGATCTGGCGGCCCAGGGCGGTCAGGATCGCGGTCTGCTCAAGCACGCCGAATCCGCCGCCGCCGGCCTGCTCGGGCGCGGCGGCGCTCAGCACGTCGGCGTCGATCAGTTTGCCCCACAGCTCGGCGTCGAAACGCTGCTCGCCGGCGTCGAGTTCGCGCTGACGCTCCGGGGTGCAGACCGCGTCGACGATTGTGGTGACCAGGGCGGAAAGATCCTGTGCCGCTTCGGTTCTGGCGAAGTCCATAGCGCCGGCCGCTACCGGTTCCGGGGCAGCCCCAGGGCCGCCATCCCGATGATGTCGCGCTGCACCTCGTTGGTGCCGCCGCCGAAGGTCAGGATCAGCGAGGAACGGTGCATCCGCTCCACCCGGCCGCGCAACAGGGCGCCCCGGGAGTCCGGGCGCAGGGTCGCCGAGGGGCCGAGGATCTCCATGAGCAGGCGGTACGCCTCGGTGGCGAACTCGGTGCCGAACACCTTGGCGGCCGAGGCGTCGGCCGCCGACGGCGCCTCGTCGGCGGAGGAGGCAAGTTCCCAGTTGATGAGCTTGAGGTATTCCGCCTTGGCGTGCACGCGGGCCAGGTGCAGCTGCACCCATTCGGAGTCGATCAGCCGGGCGCCGCGGGCGTCCTTGGTGTTCTGCGCCCATTCGCGGACCTGGGTCAGCGCGGTGAAGATCGGCTGGGCCGAGACCAGGGCGACGCGCTCGTGGTTGAGCTGATTGGTGACCAGCTTCCAGCCGCCGTTCTCCTCCCCGACCCGGTTGGCCACGGGCACCCGGACGTCGGAGTAGTAGGTGGCGCTGGTGGAGGCCCCGGCCATGGTGTGCACGGGCGTCCAGGAGAAGCCCTCGGCCGTGGTGGGCACGATCAGCACCGAGATTCCCCGGTGCTTCTTGGCCTCGTTGTTGGTGCGCACGGCCAGCCAGACGTAGTCGGCGTACTGGATCAGGCTGGTCCACATCTTCTGACCGTTGATCACGTAGTCCTCGCCGTCGCGAACGGCCGCGGTGCGCAGGTTGGCCAGGTCGGTGCCGGCCTCGGGTTCGGAGTAGCCGATGGAGAAGTGCGCCTCACCGCTGGCGATCCGCGGCAGATGGAACTTCTTCTGCTCCTCGGTGCCGAACGCCATGATGGTCGGGGCGACGGAGTTGATGGTCAAAAAAGGCACCGGTGCGCCGGCGATGGCGGCCTCGTCGGTGAAGATCAACTGCTCCATCGAGGACCGGGCCTGACCGCCGTACTCGGTGGGCCACCCCAGCGCGAGCCATCCGTCGCGGCCCATCTGAGCCACCGTCTGCCGGTAGACGTCACCGGCGCCGTACTCGCCCCCGACGGCCGAGAGGGCCTCGCTGCGCTCCGGGGTCATCAGTCCGGCGAAGTAGGCGCGCAACTCGCGACGCAGATCCTCCTGTTCCGGGGTGTAACTGATCTTCATCGCCTGGAGACCTCCGGCCCGCGCTGCTGTCGATCGGCGACCCGCCGAACGAATTTGTTGTAACACGTTCTAGTCTGGGAATCCAGCAGAGGTTTGTGACCGGCGGCTGACGCGGTTGGCCGTATCGTTGGGTCCGGTAGCGAGTCGAGGAGGAACCATGCGCGTCGAAGTGGACCGGGACCGGTGCGAGGGCAACGCCGTCTGCGTGGGAATCGCCCCCGATCTGTTCGAACTCGACGACGACGACTACGTGATGGTGACGCGGGACCCGATTCCGGCCGACCGCGAGGACGTCGCCGAGCAGGCGATCGCCGAGTGCCCCCGTGCGGCACTGACCCGGCGCGACTAGCGGCGTTCACCGTTGACCGCGACCGACGCGAGCAGCGACTCCCTCGACCTCAGCGGCCGCGTCGCCGTCGTGACCGGCGCCGCCACCGGCCTCGGCCGCGCCGAGGCGATCGGCCTGGCCCGTTCCGGGGCCGCGGTCGTGGTCAACGACATGCCCGGGGCGCTGGACTCCTCCGACGTCTTCGACGAGATCAGTGCCGCGGGGTCGAGATCCGTAGCGGTGGCCGGCGACGTCGGCGAGCGCGCCACCGCCGACGAGATGATGTCCGCCGCCGAGGGGATCGGTGGGCTGCACGTCGTGGTCAACAACGCCGGCATCACCCGGGACCGGATGCTGTTCAACATGTCCGACGAGGACTTCGACGCCGTCGTCGCCGTCCACCTCCGCGGGCATTTCCTGCTGACCCGCAATGCCGCCGCCTACTGGCGCGCCCTGGCCAAGGACAGCGGGGCCGAGGTCTACGGCCGGATCATCAACACCTCCTCGGAGGCGGGCCTCATGGGGCCGGTCGGGCAGGCGAACTACGGGGCGGCCAAGGCGGGCATCACCGCCCTGACGCTCACCGCGGCGCGGGCGCTGGGCCGCTACGGGGTGCGGGCCAACGCGATCTGCCCGCGGGCGCGCACGGCGATGACCGCCGACGTCTTCGGCGCGGCGCCCGAACTCGGAGCCGGGCAGATCGACCCGCTCTCGCCCGACCACGTCGTGACCCTGGTGCGGTATCTGGCGGCCCCGGCCTCCGATCGGGTCAACGGCCAGGTGTTCGTCGTCTACGGCCCGACGGTGACGCTGGTCGCCGCGCCGCAGGCCGAACACCGGTTCCACGCCGAGGGCCAGGCCTGGGACCCCGCGGCGCTGAGCGCATCGATGAGCGGATACTTCACCGGGCGGGACCCCGAGCGCACCTTCGGCGCGCGGGACCTGATGGGCGACGACTAGACCGGCGAGCCGGCCGCCCGGGTGTCGGCGAGCGCGTCGAGGAAGGCCCGGGCCCATCGGTCGACGTCGTGGGCGAGCACCTGGCGGCGCAGCGCGCGCATCCGGCGCCGGCCCTCCTCCGCCGGTTGGTTGAGGGCGGCTTCGATAGCGTCCTTGACGCCTTCGGTGTCGTGCGGGTTGGTCAGATAGGCCTGGCGCAATTCGGCGGCGGCCCCGGTGAACTCGCTGAGCACCAGCGCGCCGCCGAGGTCGCTGCGGCAGGCGACGTACTCCTTGGCCACCAGGTTCATGCCGTCTCGCAGCGGGGTGACCAGCATGACGTCGCTGGCCACGAAGAAGGCGATGAGTTCGTCGCGCTGCACCGGCCGGTGCAGATAGTGCACCACCGGGTGGCCCACCTCCCCGTACTCGCCGTTGATGTGCCCGACCTGTTGCTCGATCTCGTTGCGCAGGATCCGGTAGCTGTCCACCCGTTCCCGGCTCGGGGTCGCCAGTTGCACCAGCACCGTGTCGTCGCCCTTGACCCGGCCCTCGGCGAGCAGCTCGGAAAAGGCCTGCAGACGGACGTCGATGCCCTTGGTGTAGTCGAGGCGGTCCACCCCCAGCAGGATCTTGCGGGGGCTGCCGAGTTCGGCCCGGATCTGTCTGGCTCGCCGGCGCACAGCGCGGTTGCGCGCTTTGCGATCCAACTCGGCGGAGTCGATCGAGATCGGGAAGGCGCCGACCTTGACCGTGCGGCAGTCGATGTGGACCTCGCCGAACCGGGAGCGCACGCCGACCGCGGCGCGGGAGGTCTCCGCGCCGGCGAGCCGGCGGGACAGGATCAGGAAGTTCTGCGCCCCGCCGGCCAGGTGAAAGCCGACGAGGTCGGCGCCGAGCAGGCCGTCGATGATCTCGGCGCGCCACGGCATCTGCATGAACAGCTCGATCGGCGGGAAGGGGATGTGCAGGAAGAAGCCGATGGTCAGGTCCGGGCGCAGGGCCCGCAGCATCTTCGGCACCAGTTGCAGCTGGTAGTCCTGAACCCACACCGTGGCATTCGGTGCGGCCGCGCGGGATGCGGCCTCGGCGAATCGCCGGTTCACCTCGACGTAGCGATCCCACCAGCGGCGCTCGTAGACCGGTTTGACGATCACGTCGTGATAGAGCGGCCACAGGGTGCCGTTGGAGAAGCCCTCGTAGTACTCGGCGACGTCCTCGGCGCTCAGCCGCACCGGGACGAGCCGCAGACCGTCCTCGACGATCGGTTCCTCGGGGCCGTCGACCAACCCGGGCCAGCCAATCCAGGCCCCGTTGCGGCGGCGCAGCAGCGGTTCCAGCGCGGTCACCAGGCCGCCCGGGCTGCGCCGGTGGGCCACACCACCGTCGGATAGCCGCTCCATGTCGATCGGCAGCCGGTTGGCGACGACCACGAAGTCGGAATCACCGGAGCCCCCTTGCGGGGTGTCTCCGGATCCCACCGTGCTAGACCTCGAGCTTGGCGGGGCCGATGCCCAGCATCGACAGGAAGACCCGGCACTCGTCGACGTCGGTGGCGTAGGCCGCGACCACCCGGCGCGCCTGGCGGGCCGTGGTGTCGGCCAGCGGTTCGACGTCGTCGATCTCGGACTGGGGTTTGGCAGGCA
>CAYXOM010000013.1:0-1608 GCA_964466565.1 uncultured Mycobacterium sp. | reverse complement strand
CGCGACGCCGTTCGTCAACATCCAGGTCTCCCATGACCCCGGCCAGGTCTGGGTACTCGTCTTCGCCATGACGATGATGGCCGGCCTGGTGGTCTCGCTACTGGTGCGCCGCCGACGGGTGTGGGCCCGCCTCACCCCCGCCGGGCCGGGTAGCGTGAAGGTCGAACTCGGCGGACTGGCCCGCACGGACAACTCCGGCTGGGGTGAGGAGTTCGACCGGATCGCCGGGCGGGTGGCAGCGGAGGTGAGATGAACGTCGATCAGATCGACCTGGGCCTGGCCCGGTCCTCGGACTGGGCCTTCACATCGTCGGTGCTGGTGCTGATGCTGGGCCTGATCGCGCTGGCCGTCGAACTCGCCGCCAGCCGCGGCCGCCGGGTCGAGCGCCGCGAACTGGTCGCCGCCGGCGCCGGTCCGGTGTCGGCCGGTCTGGACAGTCCCGGGCTCGTCGTGCCCGAGGACCGCCGCCCGCCGGCCGAGCGGATCAGCCGGGCGGGGGTCGCGCTGGTCTACGTGGGCACCGCGCTGCTGCTGGCCTGCATCGTGCTGCGCGGGCTGGCCACCGCCCGCGCGCCGTGGGGCAACATGTACGAGTTCATCAACCTGACCTGCTTCTGCGGCCTGGTCGCCGCGGCGGTCGTGCTGCGCAAACCGCAGAACCGCTCGTTGTGGGTCTTCGTGCTCGTGCCGACGCTCGTCCTGCTGACCGTGTCCGGCAAGTGGCTCTACACTCACGCCGCCCCGGTGATGCCGGCGCTGCAGTCCTACTGGCTGCCCATCCACGTCTCGGTGGTCAGCCTGGGCTCCGGGGTCTTCCTGGTCGCCGGCGTCGCCAGCCTGATGTTCCTGCTCAAGACCTCCCGGTACGGCCGGACCGCCGGGCAGGGTCTGGCGTCGCGGATCATCGCCCACCTGCCCGACGCCCAGACACTGGACCGCATCGCCTACCGCACCACGATCTTCGCCTTCCCGGTGTTCGGGTTCGGGGTGATCTTCGGCGCCATCTGGGCCGAGGAGGCGTGGGGACGCTACTGGGGCTGGGACCCCAAGGAGACCGTGTCGTTCATCGCCTGGGTGGTCTACGCGGCCTACCTGCACGCCCGGTCGACGGCGGGCTGGCGCGACCGCAAAGCGGCCTGGCTGAACGTCATCGGCTTCGCGGCCATGGTGTTCAACCTGTTCTTCATCAACCTGGTGACCGTCGGCCTGCACTCCTACGCCGGCGTCGGCTGAGGGGCGCTCAGCGCGGCTTGGTGTCGCGGCCCAGCCGCCACAGGAAATCGGGATCGTCGTCGGGGCCGATCGCCCGCGGCGGCGGCTTGGACCCCTGGGCGCGCATGGCACGCCAGCCCAGGTAGGCCAGTGCCGCCACGGCCAGGATGATCAGCAGGTAAATCACGAAAGAACCTCCTTGGAACGAATATACGCGCGTCGGTAGGCTCGGCGCCGTGACCGAGGAAACCGGCGACCAGGGGGCCGGTGTAGCGGCCGGGTCGATGATCCGAGACGTCGTCGTCTACACCCTGGCGCGGCTGGCGCTGGTGGTCGTGCTGACCGTCGTCATCCTGTTCGCCGGCCGGTTGCTCGGCATCGCCGAGTTCCCGCTGG
>CAYXOM010000012.1:0-2261 GCA_964466565.1 uncultured Mycobacterium sp. | reverse complement strand
GATCGACGTCCCCTATCCGGCCGGGCACTCGGCGCTGTTGGCCCGCGTCGCCGCCGAGGGCCTGCTGGTCAGCGAGTACCCGCCCGGGGTGCGGCCCGCACGCCACCGATTCCTGACCCGAAACCGGCTGGTGGCCGCCCTGGCCGGGGCCACCGTCGTGGTCGAGGCCGGGCTGCGCAGCGGTTCGGCCAGCACCGCGGCCTGGGCCCGCGCGCTCGGCCGGGTGGTCTGCGCGGTCCCCGGGCCGGTCACCTCGACCGCATCGGCGGGCTGTCATGTGCTGATACGGGCCGGAGCCGAACTGGTGACCCGCGCCGCAGAGATTGTCGAGATTGTCGGGCGGGCGGGCGAGTTGGCCGACGAGCCGCCGCACCCGGCAACCCGGCTCGACGGGCTCACCGAAGTTGAACGCACCGTCTTCGAGGCGCTGCCCGGCCGCGGCGGACGAACCTGTGAGGAGATCGCGATCGCGGCGGGCCTGCCGCCCACGAGCGTGCTGGGGCCCCTGGCGCTGCTCGAACTCGGCGGGCTGGTGTGTCGGCAGGACGGGCGCTGGCGGCTGGCCGCACCGGGCGCGGGCCGGCGCGGTTCGCCTGATTGACGTGGCGAGGATCGCCTGACTGGCGTGGCACGGATACCCGGTGGGGTATCATTAGCGTGGACTGGTTCGAGAGGAGACCCCGATGTGCCGAGCGACCCGGTGCCGGGTCTGCGGGAAGACCACCTGGGCTGGATGCGGTAACCACGTCGAGATGGTCCGCAGCACCGTGCCCGCCGCCGACTGGTGCGACGGCCATCCCCGCGACGAGGCGCCACGCCGGCGGTGGAACCCGTTCCGCAGGAACGGCTGAGCCGGGGGCTTCCGGCGACACGCTGGGACGCCCGCCGGCGGATTTCCCGGGCCGGGCTGTGTCACCGTGATCGGGTGGTAACCAACGAGTGGTTCTCGGCCATCCTGGCCGACTATGCCGAGCACCTGGCTCTGGAGCGGGGTCGCTCCGACCACACCCGCAGGGCCTACCTGGCCGACCTGCGCTCGTTGTTCGCCTTTCTCGACCGCCGGGCTCCGGGCGCGGGCCCGGAGGCGCTGACGCTGCCGCTGCTGCGGTCCTGGCTGGCCGAGCAGGCCGGCGGCGGTGCGGCCCGGACCACCCTGGCCCGGCGGACGTCGGCGGTGAAGACCTTTTCGACCTGGGCCGCGCGGCGGGGCCTGCTGGCCGCCGACCCCGCGGTCCGATTGCAGGTTCCCCGGGCACGCCGGACCCTGCCGGCCGTCCTGAGGGCCGACCAGGCCGCCGCCGCGATGGAGGCCGCCCGCCTCGGTGCCGAGCAGGGCGACCCCCTGGCCCTGCGCGACCGGCTCATCGTCGAGCTGCTCTACGCCAGCGGAATCCGGGTCAGCGAGCTGTGCGGACTGGATCTCGACGACGTCGACACCGGACGGCGACTGCTCCGGGTACTGGGCAAGGGCAACCGGGAACGCACCGTGCCGTTCGGCGATCCGGCGCTGGCCGCGCTGCGGTGCTGGCTGGCCGACGGCCGGCCCGCTCTGGCCGGCCCGCGGTCGGGGACGGCGCTGCTGCTGGGGCAGCGCGGCGGGCGCGTCGACCCGCGGGCGGCCCGAACCGTGGTGCACCAGACCGTGGCCGCGGTCGACGGCGCGCCCGACATGGGTCCGCACGGGTTGCGGCACTCCGCGGCCACCCACCTGCTCGAGGGTGGCGCCGACCTGCGGGTGGTGCAGGAGTTGCTCGGCCACTCCTCGCTGGCCACCACCCAGCTCTACACCCACGTGACCGTCGCGCGGCTGCGCGCGGTGCACGACCAGGCCCACCCCCGGGCCTGAGGTCTGTCAACCGCCGACCGGCTTGAGCCGCACCTCGACGTCGGCCAGCAGACCCAGCGGGTCCACGTAGTCCGCGCGGGCGGCGGCTCCCCACATGGCACCCCAGTGCAGGCACGCGCGCACCGGGCAGCCCGCATGCCCCGCGATCAGCCGGCCGAGCCGCTGGCCCGCAGCGACCCGCTGGCCGGGCCGCACGGCGGCCTCGACCGGCTCGTAGCTGGTGCGCAGTCCGCCGGGGTGGGCGACCGACACCACCGGGCGTCCCGCCAGTGCGCCCGCGAAGACCACGGTGCCTTCCCCGGCGCTGTAGACCGGCTGGCCCGGTGAGCCCGCCAGGTCCACACCCCGGTGTCCCGGGCGCCAGTCCGGCGACGGTGCGTCGAAAACCCGGGTCACGGACGCCGGCTCGGGCCGC
>CAYXOM010000011.1:0-5508 GCA_964466565.1 uncultured Mycobacterium sp. | reverse complement strand
GCCGTCGAGCGCCCCGAACAGCCCGTCGGCGGCATTCCAGCCCGCGGCCAGCCGCTCGGCGGCGTCGCGGCGCCCGGCGGCCAGGGCGTCGGAGATCTCCCGGGTGGCGTGCGCGTGCAGGTGCGCCCGGTACCGGGCGTAGTCGGCCGCGGTGTCCTTGCTGACCATGAAGGGCCAGTCGCTGGACACCGTCAGCAGCGCCTCGCGCAGGATCTGGTCGGCGACCGCGTCGCGGGTGGGCGCGGCGGTCTGCGCCAGCGCCTTGTCGACGGTGGCCAGCGCGGTGTCGACGACCTCGGAGTTGAGCGCCACCAGGTCGGCCACCGCGGGGCCCGACCACACCTGCCAGTCCTTGCCCGAACCCCACGAACCCGGCGGCAGGTCCACCGGAGTGCCCAGGAAACCGGCCGCCACCGCGTCGGAGAGGGTGCCGACCCGGACGCCGGCCTCGGGCAGCGCCCGCAGCACCCGGTCGAGCCAGCGGGGTCCCTCGTACCACCAGTGGCCGAACAGTTCGGTGTCGAAGGCCGCGATGACGTGCGCCGGCCGGCCGATGCGCGCGGACTCGGCGATCAGGCGGTCGCGCACCAGGGCGACGAAGTCGGCGACGTGGGTCTCGACGGTGACCTCGGCGCGCCGCGGGTCGTAGGGGGCCTTGGCCTCGGCCGCGACGTTGCGTCCGGTCACCCGCGCGGGCTTGAGCCCAGTCAGGTGGTCATAGGTGTGGAAGTCGCGGTAGGTGGCGTGGCCGGGGTACCCGGACCGGGGCGACCACACCCGGTAGCTGACCGACAGATCGCGGCCGAAGGCGATCACGCCGCTGTCGCCCACGGGCCGGCCCAGCGCGGTGTCGCCGTGCAGCGACGGCCCGTCGACCATGAAATGCCCCACCCCGGCCTGGCGGTACCCGGTCTCCATGCCGGGGGCGTAGGCGCACTCCGGGGCCCAGATGCCCGCGGGGGAGTGGCCCCAGCGCTGCGCGGCGTCGGCCAGGCCCTCCCGCAGGGCGAACTCGCGCAGCCGCGGCGCCAGCAGCGGTTGGAAAGGGTGGGCCAGCGGTCCGCCGAGCAGTTCCACGGCGCCGGCGTCGATCAGCTCGCGCAGCAGCGGGCTGGCACCGTGGCGCCACCGGGTGGTGAAGTCGTCCAGCGCGGCGCCGGCCTCGGCGTGTTCGCGAACACCGAAGCGGCGCAGGGCCTCCGGGGTCGAGGCCGACCCCGCCGCGGCACCGGTCGGCGTGCGCAGGGTGGCCGCCTCGTGGGCGCGCAGCGCCCAGTTGGCCAGCCAGCGGTGCATCCCGTCCAGGCAGTAGGGGTCGTCGAGCTGGGCGGCCACCACCGGGGTGAGGCCGAGGGTGAGCACGCCGCGGTGGCCGTCGTCGGCCAGGCCGCGCAGCACCCGCATCAGTGGCAGGTAGGCCCCGGCCCAGGACTGGTAGAGCCACTCCTCGCCGACCGGCCAGCGGCCGTGGTGGGCCAGCCACGGCAGGTGGGTGTGCAGGACCAGGCTGAACTGTCCGGGAACGGTCCTCACGGACGCGTCGCGATCGCCAGCAGATCCAGACTGGCGTCGATCTCGCACTCCCCGGAGGCGCGGATCGCGAAGTCCCCGCACCCGATCGCGGCCACGTCGGCCAGCAGGCCGGCCGGCCACGGCGCCCCGCTGACCGCCCGGGCGATCTGCGCGTCGACGATCGATCCGCCGTGGCGGGCGTCCATCTCGGCCAGCCGCGGACCGTGGAAGACCCCGTGCATCGACTCCAGGGCGAACCCGCCGCCGCGGAGCAACTCGGCGAGTTCGGCGGCGTCGAGTTCACGGGTGTGGAAAGGGTTGAGCGGGGCACCGCCGCCCGGGGTGAAGGTGATCCGGTTGGGCGTGGAGATCAGCAGCCGCCCGCCCGGGCGCAGCAGCCGTAAGCATTCGGTAATGAACTGTGGCTGATCCCACAAATGCTCGATGACCTGGAAGTTCACCACCACGTCGACCGAGGCGTCGGGCAGCGGCACCGAGACCAGATTGCCCTCGATCACCTCTACCCGGGGGTAGCGGGAGCGAACGTGGGCGACGGAGGCGGCGTCGTAGTCCACCGCCACCACCCGCCGGGCGGTGCCGGCCAGCAGGTCGGCGCCGTATCCCTCGCCGCACCCGGCCTCCAATACCTCCTGACCTGCGCAGATGTCGGTGCAGAACTGGTAGGCGACCTCGTGGCGCCGAAACCAGTAGTTCTCCTGCGCCAGGTCCGGGACGGTCCGCTCGCCGGTCAGCGGCAAACCCCCGGGGGTGGCGTCGGAAACGTGTGCGCTCATCGCCACGCAGGCTAACCCGAACGCGGGATATCGCGTACTGTGCGCTCGCCGCCGGGCCTGCGGGAACGCCGGGGTCATCGGTTATCGTCAGGGAGAGCACCCACGCAAGTTACCCGTCGGTAACATGGTGTGGGCTGCGAGAAGTGAACCAGCCGGACGGTCGACCTGGCCGCCGGTCCCTTGCCAGGAGGACATGGAGAAGCCATGACGAACATCGTGGTGCTGATCAAGCAGGTCCCGGACACATGGTCGGAGCGCAAGCTCTCCGACGGCGACTGGACCCTGGACCGGGAGGCCGCCGACGCGGTGCTCGACGAGATCAACGAGCGCGCGGTCGAGGAGGCACTGCTGCTCAAGGAGAAGGGTGCGGCCGAGGGCCGCGAGGTCAAGGTCATCGTCCTCACGCTCGGCCCGGAGCGGGCCGGCGAGGCGATCCGCAAGGCGCTGTCCATGGGCGCCGATGAGGCCGTGCACGTGCTCGACGACCGGGTGGCCGGGTCGGACATGGTGCAGACCGGCTGGATCCTGGCCCACGCGCTCGGGCAGATCGAGCCGCCGGCCGACCTGGTGATCGCCGGGAATCAGGCCACCGACGGCTCCGGCGGCGCGGTGCCGTCGATCATCGCCCACTATCTGGGCCTGCCGCAGCTCACCCACATGCGGACGGTGAACGTGGCCGGCGACACCATCACCGGCGAGCGCGAGACCGATGAGGGCGTGCTCACCCTGGAAGCGTCACTGCCCGCGGTGGTCAGCGTCCACGAGAAGATCAACGAGCCGCGCTTCCCGTCCTTCAAGGGCATCATGGCCGCCAAGAAGAAGGAGGTGCGGACGCTGACGCTCGACGAGATCGGCGTCGGCGCCGACGAGGCGGGCCTGGCCAATGCCGGCTCCCAGGTGCTCACCGCCGCCCCGCGGCCGGCCAAGAGCGCCGGCGAGAAGGTCTCCGACGAGGGCGAGGGCGGTCGCCGGATCGCCGAGTACCTCGTTGCCCAGAAGCTCGTCTGACTCCGCCTTTGCCGCCTTTGCCGACCCTTCCGACATCCTGACATCACAGAAAGAGACACATCCCATGGCTGAAGTACTCGTGCTCGTCGAGCACTCCGATGGCGCGGTGAAGAAGGTCACCGACGAACTGCTCACCGCCGCAAGGGCTCTCGGCGAACCGGCGGCCGTCGTCATCGGGGCCCCCGGCACGGCGGCGCCGCTTGCCGAGCACCTCAAGGCCGCCGGTGCGGCCAAGATCTACGTCGCCGAGTCCGCCGACGTCGAGAACTACCTCATCACCCCGTTCGTCGACGTGCTGGCGTCCCTGGTGGAGTCGGCCGGCCCGGCGGCGGTGCTGATCCCGGCCACCGCCGACGGCAAAGAGATCGCCGGCCGGCTGGCGGCGTCCATCGGCTCCGGTGTGCTCTCCGACGTCGTCGAGGTCAAGAGCGACGGAACCGGAGTGCACTCCATCTTCGGCGGCGCCTTCACCGTCGAGGCGAAGGTGACCGGCGACGTACCGGTCATCACCGTCCGGCCGGGGGCGGTCGAGGCCGCGCCCGCGGCCGGCGCGGGCGAGCAGGTCAGTGTGGAGGTGCCCGCGCCGGCCGAGAACGCCACCCGCATCACCGCGCGCCAGCCCGCCGTCGCCGGTGACCGCCCCGAACTCACCGAGGCCGCCATCGTCGTCGCCGGCGGACGCGGCGTCGGCAGTGCGGACAAATTCAGCGTGATCGAGGAGCTCGCCGACTCGATGGGCGGCGCGGTCGGCGCCTCCCGGGCGGCCGTGGACTCCGGGTACTACCCGGGTCAGTTCCAGGTCGGCCAGACCGGCAAGACCGTCTCCCCGCAGCTGTACATCGCGCTGGGCATCTCCGGAGCGATCCAACACCGCGCCGGGATGCAGACCTCCAAGACCATCGTCGCGGTGAACAAGGACGAGGAGGCTCCGATCTTCGAGATCTCCGACTACGGGGTGGTCGGCGACCTGTTCGCGGTGGCTCCCCAGTTGACCGAGGCGATCAAGGCCCGCAAGGGCTGAGCCGTCCCCCGGCGAGCAGACACAAATTCCCCCGCACTCACGGCGTGTCGGGGGAATTTGTGTCTGCTCGCCGGTCGGGAGGCCGCCGGTATCCTGAACGGGCCATGAGCCAGAACCGGTCGGTCTATCTCGACCATGCCGCCACCACCCCGATGCACCCGGCAGCCATCGAGGCGATGGCTGCCGCGCTGGTCGAGGTCGGCAACGCCTCCTCGCTGCACACCGCCGGCCGCAACGCGCGCCGCCGCCTCGAGGAGGCCCGCGAGAGCCTCGCCGCCCGGCTGGGGGCCCGGCCCTCGGAGGTGGTCTTCACCGCCGGGGGCACCGACAGCGACAACCTGGCCGTCAAGGGCGTCTTCTGGGCGCGCCGGGACGCCGACCCGCGCCGCCGCCGGATCATCACCACCGACGTCGAGCACCACGCCGTCCTCGACGCCCTCGGCTGGCTCGCCGAGCACGAGGGCGCCCTGATCACCGCCCTGCCGACCGAGCCGGACGGCTCGGTGACCGCCGCCGCGCTGCGCGAGACCCTCGCCGAGCACGACGATGTTGCGCTGGTCAGCGTGATGTGGGCCAACAACGAGGTCGGGACCATCATGCCGGTCGCCGAGATGGCCTCGGTGGCAGCGGAGTTCGGGGTTCCGATGCACAGCGACGCGGTGCAGACGGTCGGCCAGATTCCGGTGAACTTCGGTGCCAGCGGCCTGTCCGCGATGAGCATCACCGCTCACAAGTTCGGCGGCCCGACCGGAGTCGGGGCGCTGTTGCTGCGCCGCGACACCGACTGCGTGCCGCTGCACCACGGCGGCGGCCAGGAGCGTGACGTGCGGTCGGGAACCGCCGATGTCGCGGGAGCGGTCGCGATGGCGACCGCCGCCGCCATCGCCGTGGAGTCGGTGGGCGACACCGCGCCGCGGCTGCGCGCGCTGCGCGACCGGCTGGTGGGCGGCGTGCTCGACGCGATCGACGACGTTCGTCTCAACGGGGCCGCGGGCGATCGCCGGCTGCCGGGCAACGCCCACCTCAGCTTCGCCGGCTGCGAGGGGGATTCCCTGCTGATGCTGCTCGACGCCGGCGGTCTGGAGTGTTCGACCGGTTCGGCCTGCACCGCGGGGGTGGCGCGGGTCTCCCACGTCCTGCTGGCCATGGGGCACGAGGCCCGGGACGCGCGCG
>CAYXOM010000010.1:0-7604 GCA_964466565.1 uncultured Mycobacterium sp. | reverse complement strand
AGCCGCTCGATGAGCTCCAGTCCGTAATTCATCTGCGCCGACGCCCGGCCGCGGCTGATGCCCAACTCCGCACCGATCTCGGCGGCGACCGCCTCCCAGTTGTCGATGCACCACTGGGCGCGCTCCCCGGCATCGACCGCGGCCATCCGCAGCAGGCACAGCCGGCCCGCCGCGAGAAGCCGGCGGGCGACCGCGACGCGCTCCGCCCGCTGGGCGGCGCCCATGGCCGACAGCAGAGCCGATTCCGAGAAGTTGTCGAACATATATTCGATACTAGGCGTCGGGTCCGACAGCAACCGCGGGCCGACCACGCTCTAGACTCCGGGCAGCCATAATTCTTAAACCCGATTCTTAGAGTCCCCCGCAGGAGGCGCGCGTGCCCGGTCAGACCATCTCCAAGGTGCTCGTCGCCAACCGGGGGGAGATCGCGGTCCGGGTGATCCGGGCGGCCAGGGACGCCGGCCTGGGCAGCGTGGCGGTCTACGCCGACCCCGATGCCGACGCCCCGCACGTCCGGCTGGCCGACGAGGCGTTCGCCCTGGGTGGGCAGACCTCGGCGGAGTCCTACCTCGACTTCGGCAAGATCCTCGACGCCGCGGCGAAGTCGGGCGCGAACGCGATCCACCCCGGCTACGGGTTCCTCAGCGAGAACGCCGATTTCGCGCAGGCCGTGATCGACGCCGGGCTGATCTGGATCGGGCCCAGCCCTCAGTCCATCCGCGACCTCGGCGACAAGGTGACCGCGCGCCACATCGCCGCGCGCGCCCAGGCGCCGCTGGTTCCGGGCACCCCCGAACCGGTCGCCGGGGCCGAGGAGGTGGTGGCCTTCGCCCGCGAGTACGGCGTGCCGATCGCCATCAAGGCCGCCTTCGGCGGCGGCGGGCGCGGCATGAAGGTGGCCCGCACCATCGAGGAGATTCCCGAGCTGTTCGAGTCGGCCACCCGCGAGGCCGTCGCGGCGTTCGGCCGGGGCGAGTGCTTCGTCGAGCGCTACCTGGACAAGCCACGGCACGTGGAGGCCCAGGTCATCGCCGACCAGCACGGAAACGTCGTCGTCGCCGGCACCCGGGACTGCTCGCTGCAGCGCCGGTTCCAGAAGCTCGTCGAGGAGGCGCCGGCACCATTTCTCACCGACGCCCAGCGCCGCGAGATCCACGAGTCGGCCAAACGGATCTGCACGGAGGCCGGCTACTACGGCGCCGGCACGGTCGAGTACCTGGTGGGCCAGGACGGCCTGATCTCGTTCCTGGAGGTCAACACCCGGCTGCAGGTCGAGCACCCGGTCACCGAGGAGACCTCCGGGATCGACCTGGTGCGCGAGCAGTTCCGCATCGCCAACGGCGAGCGGCTCGCCATCACCGAGGACCCCGTCCCGCGCGGGCACTCCATCGAGTTCCGGATCAACGGCGAGGACGCCGGCCGCGGCTTCCTGCCCGCGCCCGGCCCGGTCACCCGCTACGACACCCCGACCGGGCCCGGCGTGCGCCTGGACTCCGGGGTGCAGGCCGGCTCGGTGATCGGCGGGCAGTTCGACTCGATGCTGGCCAAGCTGATCATCACCGGCGCCGACCGGACCCAGGCCATCGAGCGCGCCCGCCGGGCACTCGACGAGTTCGTCGTCGAGGGGCTGGCCACCGTCATCCCGTTCCACCGCGCCGTGCTGCGCGACCCCGCGTTCGTCGGCGACGAGGACGGGTTCACGGTGCACACCCGCTGGATCGAGACCGAGTGGGACAACACCATCGAGCCGTTCGCCGGCGGCGGACAGATCGACGACGAGGAGTCCCCGGCGCGCCAGACGATCGTCGTCGAGGTCGGCGGCCGGCGCCTGGAGGTCTCACTGCCGGGTGACCTGGCCCTGGGCAACGGCGCCGGCCCGGCCCAGGCCGGGGTGGTACGCAAGAAGCCCAAGCCGCGCAAGCGCGGCGCCGCCGCCGGTGCGGCCGCCTCCGGCGACGCGGTGACCGCGCCCATGCAGGGCACCGTGGTCAAGGTCGCCGTCGAGGAGGGCCAGGCCGTGAACACCGGCGACCTGGTGGTCGTGCTCGAGGCGATGAAGATGGAGAACCCGGTCACCGCCCACAAGGACGGGGTCATCACCGGGCTGGCGGTGGAGGCCGGCGCCGCGATCACCCAGGGCACGGTGCTCGCCGAGATCAAGTGACACCGGTGCTGCGACCCATGGGCCCCGAGAGCCCCGACATCAACGCCGGCGCCTGGTATCTGCGCGGCACCGGCGAGGGCAGCTGGGAGGTATGCGAACCGGTGACCGGGGAGGTCAGGGCGACGGTGTCGGTGACCGGCGAGGCCGCCGCCGCCGGTGCCGGGGCCGAGGCCGTCGGCCGGTTCCTACTGCAGTTGCTCCCGGAGCCGGGCCAGGGAGCGGGCCAGTAACCGCGAGACGTGCATCTGGGATATCCCGACCCGTTCGGCGATCTGGGTCTGGGTGAGCGACTCGAAGAAGCGCAGCACCAGCACGGTGCGCTCACGCTCGGGCAGCGCGGCGAGCAACGGCCGCAGCGCCTCCCGGTTCTCGATCCGCTCCAGCTCGGGGTCGAGCTCGCCGAGGGTGTCGGCCAGGGCCGGAGCGCTCTCGTCGCCGCCCCCGGGACTGTCGATCGACAGCGTGTTGTAGGAGCTGCCCGCCACCAGTCCCTCGATCACCTCGGCGCGGTCGACCTCCAGTTCGGCGGCCAGCTCGGTGGGAGTCGGGGCCCGGCCCAGTCGCTGGGAGAGCTCGGCGCCCGCCGCGCCCAGCCGCAGGTGCAGTTCCTTGAGGCGCCGCGGCACCTTCACCGACCAGCTGTTGTCGCGGAAGTGGCGGCGGACCTCGCCCATGATGGTGGGCACCGCGAAGGACACGAAGTCCGACCCGGTGCCGACGTCGTAGCGGATCACGGCGTTGACCAGGCCGACCCGCGCCACACCAACGAGGTCCTCACGTGACTCCCCGCGTCCCTCGAAGCGGCGGGCGATGTGGTCGGCCAGCGGAAGGCAGCGCTCCACGATGCGCTCGCGCTGAGCGCGGAACTCGCGCGAATCGGGGGCGAGCGCGGCCAGTTCGCGGAACATGTCAGGTACGTCGGCGTACTCCGACGTCACCGCGATACGCCTGCGCGCCTCGCCGTCAGGGTGATGCCGACCACGCGACCGTCGGAACCGAAGGTGACCACGTCGTCGGTGAGCGACCGCAGCACGTGCCAGCTGAAGCTGCCAGGCGCCACCACCCCGTCCGCGGCGGCGGAGTCGCTCTCGGTCCAGGCGTGCACCACCACCGCCTCCTCACCGGGGTCGACGACCACGGTCAGCCCCGCCCCCGGGGCGGCCGCGCGGACCAGTCCGGTGCAAGCCTCGTCCACCGCGAGCCGCAGATCGGCGATCGCGTCGATGTCCAGGTCGCTCATCGCCCCCACCGCCCCAACCAGTGTGCGCAGCACTGCGAGATTCTCCGGACCGGCCGCCACCCTCACCTCGACCGCACCCGGGCCCCGGCCGGTGTCCGACATATCTCCTCCCGGCTCGTCCGCCTGCCAGACTACCCGGCCGGACCTCCGGCATACCCCGGTAGGTTGTGAACCGTGAGCCCCGAAGACGCGGTCGACGACGAAGTCCCCGACACCGACACCCTCGACCCGGCCGAACGCGTGCCGGTCGAGGACGGCCCGGCGCCGCTGGAAAGCGATCCGGCGGACTGGCAGGACCAGCACACCGACGTCGGGACTGACCCCGACGAGGACTTCCGCTCAGCGGATTGACCGCGGCCGATCGTGGGTATCCCCGAGCCATGACAGCGATGACATCCCCCGATGTTCGGCACTTCCGGCCCCGCAGGTCCTGCGCCTACGAGGGCTGGACGGTCGTCGAACTCAAGAAGCGGGCACGGCAACTGGGCATCAGCGGGTATTCGGGCCTCAACAAGGAGGACCTGATCGAGCTGATCCGCCGGTTCTAGCGGCCGGACAGTTCCCAGACCGGCGCCGAAATCTCGTCGGCCAGCCTGGTCGCCGGACGCCCGGCTTCGTCGGCGTGCGGACGACGGTGCGCTACGGTGACCGCCGATGATAGGAGCAAACAAGGAACCGAGCCTCACCGGTCTGGTCGGCGAACGGCCGCGGGAGCGGTTCAACATCTGTCTGCCCCGACCGGAGGGTTACCAGCATTCGTTCTGCCTGCTGGAGTTGTCGGAATTGCTGACCTTCTCACTGCAGGATCTCGACTATGAGGCCACCTTCCGGATCAACCACATCGACCCGGGCGCCCGCAACATCATCGTCGGCTGCCATCTGTTCCCGCCGTCGACGACGGACCAGGTGCCGGCATCGACCATCGTGGTCAACAGCGAGCAGATCTACGACAAGGACCCGTTCGGGTGGAACGGCAACATCTTCGCCTGGGTCCGGAAATTCGAAACCTGGGACTACAGCTCGCGCAATGTCGCCGCGTTCGGCCGACTCGGCCTCCCGGGCGTCAAACTGCTGGAGATCGGTCACCAGCCCCAGCTCAATCGGATTCCAAAGGTCGGACAACCCCGATATCGACGTGTTGTTCTACGGTTCCATCACCGACCGGCGTCGGGTGGTCTTCGACCAGATCGCCGCTCGCGGCCTCAACCTGGTGACCCTGTTCGCTGTCTACAGCGCCGAGCGTGACGAGTACATCGCGCGATCGAAGGTGGTGCTGAACCTGCACAACCACGCTTCAGAGATCTTCGAGGTGGTCCGCGTGCATCACCTACTGTCCAATTCCGTGGCGGTGGTCAGCGAAGTGAACCCCTCCACCGCGATCCCCGGATTCTATGCAGGCGCGGTCGCCGGGGTTCCCTACGATTCGCTGGCCGCCGAATGCGAACGGCTCGTCCGTGATGACGCAGCCCGAGCCGAACTGCAGGAAAGGGCGCTACGGGTGATCTCAAGTCACCCGCAGACCGCGTTCACGCGTGCGCTGCTGAGCTGAAAAACTCCCGAACGTCATCGACGAACAACTGCGGCTGCTCGAAGGCCGCGAAGTGCCCACCACGCGGCATGTCCGTCCAGCGCACGATGTTGTAGCCGGCCTCGCACCAGGCCCTCGGCGCCTTGAGGATCTCCTTGGGAAAACTGGCGACCCCGGTGGGGACCTCGACCCTGCCGGTGCCCATCCTGGTGAAGCTCTCCCAGTACAGCCGGGCCGAGGACGCCGCGGAGTTCGTGACCCAGTACAGCATCACGTTGTCGAGCAGTTCGTCGCGGCTCAGCACATGCTCCGGGTGGCCGTCGCAGTCGGTCCAGGCCCAGAACTTCTCCATGATCCAGGCCAGTTGCCCGGCAGGGGAATCGGCCAGCCCGTAGCCCAGGGTCTGCGGGCGGGTGGACTGCTGTTTGGAGTACCCCGAATCCCACTGCTGGTAGTGGGCCAGTGCCGCCAGCGCCGCGGCCTCCTCAGGTGTCGGATCGCTCAGGTCGCCGGCCGGCCGGCCGAGGGGCATGTTGGTGTGGATCGCGACGCAGCCGCCACCGCCCCGTCCACCGGCGCGCCCGATCGCGGTGGTCACCGCCGCTCCCCAGTCCCCACCCTGGGCGCCGTAGCGGTCGTAGCCCAGCCGCCGCATCAGGGTGTCCCAGGCCGCCGCGATCCGCTCAACCGTCCAGCCCGTCTCGGCGGGCTTGCCGGAGAAGCCGTACCCGGGCAGTGCCGGGCAGACCACGTGGAAGTCCTCGGCCAGCGGTTCGATGACCTTGGTGAACTCCACGATCGAGCCGGGCCAGCCGTGGGTGATGACCAGCGGGAAGGCGTCGGGGTTGACCGAACGCCGGTGGACGAAGTGGATGTCCAGCCCGTCGATCTCGGTGGCGAACTGCTCGAAGGTGTTCAGCCGCGCCTCGCGCGTACGCCAGTCGTACTCCTCGGCCCAGTAACCGGCCAGTTCGCGGGTGTAGTCCAGCGGAATGCCCTGGGACCAGTCGCCCACACACTCCCGCTCCGGCCACCGGGTGCGGCGCAGGCGGTCGCGCAGGTCGGCCAGATCGGCGTCGGGGACCTCGATCCGGAAGGGCCGGATGTCTGCCATACCGGCACCCTATTCGCACTACTGTTGGCGCTCATGCGACTGGTGGTCGATCTCAACAAGTGCCAGGGCTACGCCCAATGCGTCCCGCTGGCCCCCGACGTGCTCCAACTCGTCGGCGAGGAGGCGCTGGCCTACGACCCCAACCCCGACGAGTCCCAGCGCCGGCGGGTGCTGCGGGCGGCCGCGTCCTGCCCCGTACAGGCCATCATCGTCGAGGTCGATCCACCGGCCGACCGGGACACGCTGTGACCGGCTCGGGCAGCGCCTACTCCCTCGACGAGGTCGTCCGGCAGTTCCGGGCGCACGGCCGGATCGTGATCGTCGGCGCCTCGCTGGCCGGGCTGCGGGCCGCCGAGGCGCTGCGGGAGAGGGGTTTCGAGGGCTCGCTGACGATCATCGGCGACGAGCCCCACGAGCCCTACGACCGCCCGCCGCTGTCCAAGCAGGTGCTCAAGGGCTGGGTGCCGGCCGGGCACACCAGACTGCCCCGACTGCGCCGGGTCGACGCCGACTGGCGCCTCGGCGTGGCCGCGGTCGGCCTGGACCGGGTCAACCACGTGGTCAAGCTGGCCAACGGCGAGGAGGTGGCCTACGACCGGCTGCTGATCGCCACCGGCACCCGGGCGCGGCCCTGGCCCAACCCCGAAGAGGGCGCTCTGCAGGGTGTGTTCACCGTGCGCACGGTCGAGGACGCCGCGGCGCTGTCCGCGGCGCTGCGGGCCGGACCCCGTCGGGTGCTGATCATCGGCTCGGGCTTCGTCGGCTCGGAGATCGCCTCGGTGTGCCGCGACCTGAACCTGCCGGTCACCGTGGCCGAGCGCGGCAGCGGCCCCCTCAAGGGCGCGCTGGGCGGGGTGATCAGTGACATCGCCGCGCAGATGATGCTCGACGCCGGGGTGGACCTGCGTACCGGGGTGTCGGCCGAGGCGCTGCACGGCGACGAGTCCGGGCGCGTCGCGTCGGCGACGCTGTCGGACGGCACCTCACTCGACGTCGACGTGGTGATCCCGTCACTGGGGTCGGTCCGCAACGTCGAGTGGCTCGAGGGCGCGGGCCTGGCGGCCGGGCAATGGGGAGTGGGCTGCGACGCCGGCTGCCGGGCCTTCGACATCAACGGCGTGGTGACCGACCACATCTTCGTCGCCGGCGACGTCGCCCGCGCGCCGCACGTGCTCTACGGCTACGAGTTCCTGGCGCTGGAGCACTGGGACAACGCGGTTTTCGGCGCCCAGGTGGCCGCCAACAACATGATCCATCTCGAGGTCGGCCGGCAGGCCCATCTTCCGCTGCCGTCGTTCTGGTCGGGGCAGTTCGGGGTGAACATCAAAAGCGTCGGGGTGTGTTCCTACGGCGACGAGATCGTCTTCACCCAGGGGTCCCCCGCCGACCGCCGTTTCGCCGCCGCCTACGGCCGCAACGGCCGCACCGTCGGCGCGGTGACGTTCAACCACGGCAAGTGGCTGCCCTACTACGCCGAGTTGATCGAGCGCTCCGCACCGTTCCCGCCCCCACCCCCCGGATACGACCGCCCGACCGACCCCGCCTACGCCGCGGTGAT
>CAYXOM010000009.1:0-6494 GCA_964466565.1 uncultured Mycobacterium sp. | reverse complement strand
GAGGTGCCAGTGATGGGTCCGCTCGACCCCGGCCGGGACGGCGACGTGAGCGAAGCCGGCGTCGACCCGGTTGGCCTCGGCGTGGTCCTGGGCCAGATCGAACAGCGCCAGATCCCCGCCGGGCTGGCCCGCCCACTCACGTTCCTCGGCGGCCAGGTCCGCGATCTGCTCGGCGGTGAGTTCGGCGGCCAGATCCCGCCAACCGAGACCGCCTGGGGCGCCGCTGTTTTGACTGTGGCCGGTATCGCTCATGTTCATGCTCCTTCTTGGATGAGGAGCCGCGCCGAGTCAACTGCCATATTGCACGGATATTGCGCGGTTTCGCGTTCGTGCTGGTCAGAGGGTGCCCCCGGCAGGATTCGAACCTGCGGCCTTCTGCTCCGGAGGCAGACGCTCTATCCCCTGAGCTACGGGGGCGCATGTCCTGCGCCGTCGGGCGGACACAGCCTAACGCATAGGATGAACCCCCGTGACCCCCGCCGACCTCGCCGAACTGCTCTCCGGCACCGCCGCCGCGGTGTTGCGCGAGCACGGCCTGGACCCCGCCGCGCTGCCGGCGACGGTCACCGTGGAGCGGCCCCGCAACCCCGAGCACGGCGACTACGCCACCAACGTGGCGCTGCAGGCCGCCAAGAAGGCCGGCGCGAACCCCCGCGAACTGGCCGGTTGGCTGGCCGCCGCGCTGGCCGGCACAGACGGGATCGCTTCGGCGGAGGTGGCCGGACCGGGCTTCGTCAACCTGCGCATCGAGACTGCCGCCCAGGGTGCCATCGTGGCCGACGTGCTCACCGCCGCCGGCGGCTACGGCCGTTCCGGTCTGCTGGAGGGCCGCAAGATCAACCTCGAGTTCGTCTCGGCCAACCCGACCGGGCCGATCCACATCGGCGGCACCCGCTGGGCCGCTGTCGGCGACGCCCTCGGGCGACTGCTGGCCTCACAGGGCGCGCAGGTGGTGCGCGAGTACTACTTCAACGACCACGGCGCCCAGATCGACCGTTTCGTCAACTCGCTCATCGCCGCGGCCGCCGGGCAGCCCGCCCCGGCGGACGGATACGCCGGTGACTACATCGCCGACATCGCCGAGGCGGTGGTGGCCGAGGCGCCCGGCGCGCTGAACCAGTCCGAGGCCGACCGGCGCGAGACGTTCCGCTCGATTGGCGTGGAACTGATGTTCGGCCACATCAAGAACTCGCTGCACGAGTTCGGCACCGACTTCGACGTCTACACCCACGAAGACTCGATGCACACCAGTGGCCGGGTCGATCAGGCGATCGCCAGGCTGCGCGCCAACGGCGCGATCTACGAAAAGGACGGCGCAACCTGGTTGCGCACCACCGAGTTCGGCGACGACAAGGACCGTGTGGTCATCAAGAGCGACGGCGCGCCGGCCTACATCGCCGGTGATCTCGCCTACTACCTGGACAAGCGTCAGCGCGGCTTCGACCTGTGTATCTACATGCTTGGCGCCGACCACCACGGCTACATCGCCCGGCTCAAAGCCGCCGCGGCCGCGCTCGGTGACGACCCGGACACCGTCGAGGTGCTGATCGGGCAGATGGTCAATCTGGTGCGTGACGGGGCGCCGTTGCGGATGAGCAAGCGGGCCGGCACCGTGATCACCCTCGACGATCTGGTGGAGGCCATCGGCACCGACGCCGCCCGGTATGCGCTGATCCGATCATCGGTGGACACCCCGATCGACATCGACCTGGCGCTGTGGTCCTCGGCGACCAACGAGAACCCGGTCTACTACGTCCAGTACGCGCACGCCCGGCTGTGCGCGCTGGCCCGCAACGCCACCGAACTGGGCCTGGCAGCCGACACCGCCCACCTCGAACTGCTCGCCCACGACAGGGAGGGCGCGCTGATCCGTAACCTCGGCGAGTTCCCCCGGGTGCTCGCCGCAGCGGCCACGCTGCGCGAACCGCACCGGGTGGCGCGGTACCTGGAGGACCTGGCCGGCGACTACCACCGGTTCTACGACTCCTGCCGGGTGCTCCCGCAGGGCGATGAGCAGCCCGGTGACCTGCACCGGGCCCGGCTGGCCCTGTGCGAGGCCACCCGTAGGGTGATCGCCAACGGACTGGGCATCCTCGGCGTGAGCGCCCCGGAGCGGATGTGAACGCCCACCCCGCCGGGCCGCGGCACGCCGAGGAAATCCACCACGGCGGGGCGCCGCCGCGCCCGGCCGGACCTGCCGAGCTGCTGGCGCTGGCACCCCACGTCTGGCCGCGCAACCTCGCCCGGGGCGCCGACGGCGTGGTGCGGGTCGCCGGGGTCGCCCTGACCGATCTGGCTGCCCGCTACGGAACCCCGCTGTTCGTCGTCGACGAGGACGACTTCCGCTCGCGCTGCCGGGAGATGGCCGCGGCCTTCGGCGGCGGCGCCAACGTGGCGTACGCGTCCAAGGCCTTTCTGTGCGGCGAGGTCGCCCGCTGGGTCGACCAGGAAGGGTTGTCGCTTGACGTCGCCAGTGGCGGCGAACTCGCGGTAGCGCTGCACGCCGGGTTCCCACCCGAGCGGATCGCGTTGCACGGCAACAACAAATCACTTGAGGAACTCGTCGCGGCGATCAAGGCCCGCGTCGGGTGTGTGGTCGCGGACTCGATCACCGAGATCGACCGGCTCGATACCGTCGCGCGCGAGGCCGGGACCGTCCAGGACGTGATGGTGCGGGTCACCGTCGGGGTGGAGGCGCACACCCACGAGTTCATCGCCACCGCCCACGAGGACCAGAAGTTCGGCCTGTCGCTGGCCGGCGGCACGGCGATGGCGGCGGTGCGCCGGGTGCTGGATGCGCCGAACCTGCGCCTGGTGGGCCTGCACAGCCACATCGGCTCGCAGATCTTCGACGTGGGCGGCTTCGAACTCGCCGCGCACCGGGTCATCGGTCTGCTGCGTCAGATCGTCACCGAGTGCGGCCCCGAGCAGGCAGCCGCGATCGCGACGGTCAATCTCGGCGGCGGGCTCGGGATCTCCTACCTGCCCTCCGACGAGGCGCCCCCGCTGGCCGAACTTGCCGCCGGGCTTGGTGCGATCGTCGCCCGCGAGTCGGCGGCGGTCGGGCTGCCCACGCCGCGGCTGATGGTCGAGCCCGGACGGGCGATCGCCGGCCCCGGCACCGTCACCGTCTACGAGGTGGGCACCGTCAAGGACGTGGCGGTCGCTGCCGGCGCTCACCGCCGCTACGTCAGCGTCGACGGCGGGATGAGCGACAACATCCGGACCTCGCTCTACGGAGCCGAGTACGACGTGCGGCTGGTCTCGCGGGAAAGCGCGGCGCCGCCGATCCTGGCCCGCGTGGTCGGTAAGCACTGCGAGAGCGGCGACATCGTGGTGCGCGATACCTGGGTGCCCGACGACCTCGCACCCGGTGACCTGCTGGCCGTCGCGGCGACGGGGGCCTACTGCTACTCGATGTCGAGCCGCTACAACCTCATCGGCCGGCCCGCGGTGGTGGCCGTGCGGGACGGGCGCGACCGCCCGATCCTGCGCCGTGAGACCGTCGAAGACCTGCTCAGCCTGGAGGTGGAGACGACGTGAGCACCGGTGTCAGACCCGTCGGCGTGGCGGTGCTCGGCATGGGCAACGTCGGGCGCGAGGTCGTGCGGATCATCGAGCAGAGCTCGGCCGACCTCGCCGCGCGCGTCGGGGCGCCGCTGGAGCTTCGCGGGGTGGCGGTGCGCGACACCGGACGCGACCGCGGCATCGCGCCGTCGCTGCTGACCGCTGACGTCGAGGAACTCGTCGCGCGCCCGGACGTGGACATCGTCGTCGAGCTGATGGGTCCGGTCGAGCCGGCCCGAAAGGCGATCCTCACCGCGCTGGAACGGGGCAAGTCGGTGGTGACGGCGAACAAGGCGCTGCTGGCGCAGTCCACCGGAGAGCTGGCGCAGGCCGCCGAGCGGGCGCACGTCGACCTCTACTTCGAGGCCGCGGTAGCCGGGGCGATCCCGGTGATCCGGCCGCTGACCCAGTCGCTGGCCGGCGACACCGTGCTGCGGGTGGCCGGGATCGTCAACGGGACCACCAACTACATCCTCTCCGAGATGGCCTCCACCGGAGCCGATTACGCCAGTGCCCTGGCCGACGCCGGTGCACTGGGCTACGCCGAGGCGGACCCGACGGCCGATGTCGAGGGCTACGACGCGGCCGCCAAGGCGGCGATCCTGGCCTCCATCGCCTTCCACACCCGCGTCACCGCCGACGACGTGTACCGGGAGGGGATCACCAAGGTCACCCCGGCCGACTTCGAGGCCGCGCGGGCGCTGGGCTGCACGATCAAACTGCTGGCCATCTGCGAGCGGATCACCGTCGCCGGGGAGGGGCCCGCGCAGCAGCGGGTCTCGGCCCGGGTCTACCCGGCGCTGGTCCCGATGGAGCATCCGCTGGCGTCGGTCAACGGCGCCTTCAACGCGGTGGTCGTCGAGGCCGAGGCCGCCGGCCGGCTGATGTTCTACGGTCAGGGCGCCGGCGGCGACCCGACCGCATCGGCGGTGATGGGCGACGTGGTGATGGCCGCGCGCAACCGGGTCCACGGCGGACGTGGACCGCGCGAGTCGCGCTACGCGCAACTGCCGATCGCACCGATCGGCATCATCCCGACCCGCTACTACGTGGCCATGACGGTCAAGGACCTGCCCGGCGTGCTGGCCTCGGTGGCCACCGAATTCGGAAAGCGCGACGTGAGCATCGCCGAGGTCCGCCAGGAGGTGCTGCCCGACGGCGGAGCGCGGATCGTCGTGGTCACCCACCGCGCGGCCGACGCCGCCCTGTCGGACACGGTGGCCGCCCTCGACGGGCTCGACGTCGTCGAGCAGGTCAACAGCGTGCTGCGACTGGAGGGGACCGCCGAATGAGCGAGCAGCCTCGTGCGAGAGAGCTCGGGAACTGCCGGGGCCGCGTCGGATGCTCCTGGCCCGGGCTGATCGAGGCCTACCGCGACCGGCTGCCGATGGCGGCCGAGTGGACCCCGGTCACCCTGCTCGAGGGCGGCACCCCGCTGGTTGCGGCTCCGCGGGTTTCCGAGATCACCGGCTGTTCGGTGCACCTGAAGGTCGAGGGCCTCAACCCCACCGGATCGTTCAAGGACCGCGGGATGACCATGGCCGTCACCGAGGCGGTGGCCAACGGCCAGAAGGCCGTGCTGTGCGCGTCCACCGGGAACACCTCGGCCTCGGCGGCCGCCTATGCCGCCCGGGCCGGTATCACCTGCGCGGTGCTGATTCCGCAGGGCAAGATCGCGATGGGGAAGCTGGCCCAGGCGGTGATGCACGGCGCCAGGATCATCCAGGTCGACGGCAACTTCGATGACTGCCTGGAACTGGCCCGCAAGCTCACCGCGGACTACCCGACCATCTCCCTGGTCAACAGCGTCAACCCGGTTCGGATCGAGGGCCAGAAGACCGCCGCGTTCGAGATCGTCGACGCGCTCCGCACCGCACCCGACGTGCACGCGCTGCCGGTGGGCAACGCCGGCAACATCACGGCCTACTGGAAGGGCTATCGGGAGTACCACCGCGACGGCCTGACCGCCCATTTGCCGCGGATGCTGGGCACCCAGGCCGCCGGGGCCGCCCCGCTGGTGGCCGGCAAGCCGGTGGCCAAGCCCGAGACCCTGGCCACCGCCATCCGGATCGGGGCGCCGGCCTCCTGGGACGGAGCGATGGCGGCCCGCGACGAGTCCGGCGGACGCTTCCTGGCCGCCACCGACGAGGAGATCCTCGCCGCCTACCACCTCGTCGCCCGCGAGGAGGGGGTGTTCGTCGAACCGGCATCGGCGGCCAGCGTGGCCGGGCTACTCAAGGCGGCCGCCGACGGCTGGGTCGAACCGGGTTCGACGGTGGTGTGCACCGTCACCGGCCACGGTCTGAAGGACCCCGACACCGCGCTGCGCGGCATGCCCCCGGTGACCCCGCTGCCGGTGGACCCCGCGGCGGTGGTGGCCGAACTGGGCCTGGGCTGACCCCGGATGGACCCGGGGCTCACCCGCCCGCTGCCCGCCGGACTGGTCGGCAGCGCCTCGGTGGCGGCCTCCAGCGCCAACCTCGGGCCGGGATTCGACAGCCTCGGCCTGGCGCTGGGCCGGTATGACGCGATCACCGTCGAGACCACCGGCTCGGGCCTGGTGGTCGAGGTTCAGGGCGAGGGCGCCGGAACGTTGCCGGCCGGGACGGACCATCTCGTGGTCACCGCACTGCAGCGCGGGCTCTCGGCGATGGGCTGCCGCGCCGAGGGTCTTATTGTCCGGTGCCGCAACACGATTCCGCATTCGCGTGGACTGGGATCGTCGGCTTCTGCGGTTGTCGGCGGTCTTGCTGCCGCCACTTCGATTGCGGTACAAGCGGATTGTGATCCACTCACGGACGATCAACTGATTCAGCTCGCCTCGGAGTTCGAGGGCCACCCGGACAACGCATCGGCCTCGGTACTCGGCGGCGCCGTCGTGTCGTGGACCGAGCAGGCCGGCGGATCCGCGCGTTACCGAGCGGTAC
>CAYXOM010000008.1:0-3183 GCA_964466565.1 uncultured Mycobacterium sp. | reverse complement strand
CGGGCAGTGGGCCTTCGAGGGCAAGTACGACGGCTACCGGATGCTCGTCGAGGCCGACCGCGGCCGGCTGACGCTGCAGTCGCGCAACGGCCGGGATGTCACCGGCGAGTACCCGCAACTCGAGCCGCTGGGCCGGGAGCTGGAAGGCCATCACGTCGTGCTCGACGGCGAGGTGGTGGCGCTCGACGAGCGGGGCCGACCCAGCTTCAGCGCGATGCAGAACCGGGCCCGCGCAGCCAGAATCGAGTTCTGGGCCTTCGACGTGCTCTACCTCGACGGCCGCGCGCTGCTGCGAACGAAGTACCGCGATCGGCGCCGGGTGCTGGAAACCCTCTCCGCCGCAACCGGTCTGGTTGTGCCCCCGCTGCTCGACGGCGACGGCTCGGCGGCTCTGGCGTACTCGCGCAGACGCGGTTGGGAGGGGGTCGTCGCCAAGAAGTGGGCATCGACGTATCAGCCGGGCCGCCGATCGGCGTCCTGGGTCAAGGACAAGAACTGGAACATCCAGGAGGTGGTCGTCGGAGGCTGGCGGCGGGGCGAGGGCGGCCGTTCCTCGGGGATCGGGGCGCTGCTGGTCGGCATCCCGGACGCCGGCCGGCTGAGCTTCGCCGGCCGGGTCGGCACCGGGTTCAGTGAGCGGGACCTGGCGTCGCTCAAGGAGATGCTCGCGCCGTTGCGGACCGAGGCATCGCCGTTCGACCCCCCGCTGCCGCGCACCGAACTGGCCGGCGTCACCTTCGTGCGCCCCGAACTGGTCGGCGAGGTACGGTTCGGCGAGCGCACCGCCGACGGCCGGTTGCGCCACGCGAGCTGGCGCGGGCTGCGCCCGGACAAGACCCCGGCCGAGGTGGTGACCGAGGACGAGGCTGAGTGATCCGCGTCACACTTTTGTCACTTTTTTGGACCACCACCAGGGTGTTGCCGGCTCCGAATTGACGATAGCGTCGGGTGTGGCGTGGCGTTTCGCCCAGTCACTGGGACCGGAAACGGAGGGGCAACATGGAATTCATCCACAGCCACCCGGCCTTCGAGGCGTTGTTCGTCGTCGCACCCGTCGTCGTCCTCGTCGTGCTGCTTGCGCTGACGATGCGGTCGATCGTCATGCGCGACCGGGCGATGGTCGGCAAGAAGGCCCAGACTCCGGTCTCGCAGGAGGCCTACGAGAAAGAGTGGCGACACCGGGACTCAGCCTGACGGAGGTCCGCCGCCGCCGCGCAACACCGGGCGGAGCGCCTCGAGTACCGAGGCGTCCTCGATGGTGGAGGGTGTCGGCTCATCGGCCCCGTGCGCGATCCCGCGCATCGTCTTGCGCAGGATCTTTCCGGAGCGCGTCTTCGGTAGTGCTGCGACCACGTCGACCTGCCGCAGCGCGGCCACCGCACCGATCTCGTCACGCACCGCGGCCAGCAGTTCCCCGGCCAGTCCGTCGGCGGTGGCTCCGGCCTTGAGCACCACGAAGCCGCGCGGCACCTGGCCTTTGATCTCGTCGGCAACCCCGATCACCGCGCACTCGGCCACTGCCGGGTGTCCGGCGAGCACCGCCTCGATCGCCCCCGTCGACAGCCGGTGTCCGGCCACGTTGATCACGTCGTCGACCCGGCCCATCACGAAGAGGTAGCCGTCGGCGTCGAGGTAGCCGCCGTCGCCACTGAGGTAGTAACCCGGGTGCTCGCACAGGTAGGCGGCCTCGAAGCGGGCGTCGTCTCCCCACAGCGTCGGCAGGGTGCCCGGCGGCAGCGGCAGCCGGATGCAGATCGCGCCCTCCTCGCCGGGGTCGCAGCCCGAGCCGTCCGGCCGCAGCACCGCCACGTCGTAGCCGGGCATGGGCACCGTGGGGGAGCCGGCTTTGAGGGGCAGTTGCCCGAGCCCGACCGGGTTGGCCGCGATCGCCCAGCCGGTCTCGGTCTGCCACCAGTGGTCGATGACCGGTATCCCCAGCTTCTGCGAGGCCCACGCGTAGGTGTCGGGGTCCAGCCGCTCGCCGGCCTGGAACAGGTGCCGCAGCGAGGACAGGTCGTGGCGTCCGATGTGCGCGCCGTCGGGGTCCTCCTTGCGAATGGCGCGCAGCGCGGTGGGGGCGGTGAAGAGCACCGCGACCCGGTGCTCGGCCACGACCCGCCAGAACGCGCCGGGATCCGGTGTGCCCACCGGCTTGCCCTCGTAGAGCACCGTGGTGGCGCCGTGCAGCAGCGGGCCGTAGACGATGTAGGAGTGGCCCACCACCCAGCCGACGTCGGAGGCGGCCCAGAACACCTCGCCGGGCTCCAGGCCGTAGATGTGGCGCATGCTCCACAGCAACGCCACCGCGTGTCCGCCGTTGTCGCGAACGATGCCCTTGGGTTTGCCGGTGGTGCCCGAGGTGTACAGGATGTAAAGCGGGTCGGTGGCGGCGACCGAGACCGGATCGGCGGGGCTTGCCGCGGCCATCAGATCCGACCAGTCCAGATCGTGGCCGGGCGTAAGGTCGCAGCGCAGCCGGTCGCGTTGAACGATGACGCAGGCCTGCGGGCGGTGGTCGGCAAGCTCGAGGGCCCGGTCGAGCATCGGCTTGTACTCCACCACCCGCGTCGGCTCGATCCCGCACGACGCCGAGACGATCACCGTCGGCAGCGCGTCGTCGATCCGGGTGGCGAGCTCGTGGGCGGCGAAGCCGCCGAACACCACCGAGTGCACCGCACCCAGACGTGCGCAGGCCAGCATCGCGATCACCGCCTCGGGGATCATCGGCATGTAGAGCACCACCCGGTCGCCCTTGCCGACCCCGAGGTCCCGCAGCGCCCCGGCGAAAAGGGCTGTCTGCGTCAGCAGTTCGCGGTAGGTATAAGTGCGTTGGGTACTCGTCACCGGTGAGTCGTAGATCAGGGCGGCCTGATCGCCGCGGGTGGCGATGTGGCGGTCGAGGGCATTGGCGCAGGTGTTGAGTTCGGCGCCGGGAAACCAGCGGTAGAAGGGCCTTCGGGTGTCGTCGAGGATCTGCCCGGGTTCGCGGCTCCAGCTCACCGCGGCCGCGGCGGCACCCCAGAACCCCTCCGGGTCGGCACGACTGGCGCCGAAAGCGTCCTGGTAGGCGTCCACGGGTAGCACCGTAGCGCTCAGTCAGGAAACCTTGGCGATCACGTTCTCGGCGAACATCTCCAGGTTCCGGATCTTGGCGTCCAGCGGTTCGGTGTCCGGGCCGGTGAT
>CAYXOM010000007.1:0-2105 GCA_964466565.1 uncultured Mycobacterium sp. | reverse complement strand
GTGCTCAACGTCGCCTCGACCGCCGGTTTCCAGCCCATCCCGACCATGGCGGTCTACGCGGCGACCAAGGCGTTCGTGGTGTCGTTCACCGAGGCGCTGTGGGCCGAGACCCGCGCGACCGGAGTGCGGGTGGTGGCGCTGTGCCCCGGGCCCACCGAGACCGGGTTCTTCGACGCGACCGGCAAGGACTTCATGACCGGTGGGCGTCAGACCGCCGAAGAGGTCGCCGCCGTCGGCGTGAAGGCCTTCTTCGACGGACGCGGACCGACCGTGGTGTCGGGGACCCTCAACCGGGTGATGGCCTCGAGCAGTCGGCTGGCACCACGGGCTGTGGTCGCGCGGATCGCCGAACTGCGGGTGCGCCCCAGCCGAACCGGCTAGTGCAACTCGATCTGGCGAAGTTCGCGCTTGAGGATCTTGCCGGTCGGGTTGCGGGGCAACTCCGGCAGGAAGACCACCTCGCGGGGAACCTTGTAGCGGGCCAGGTGGTCCCGGACGTAGTCCTTGACCGCCTCCTCGGTCAGCGCCGCGCCCTCCTTGAGCACGACGAAAGCCCGTAGTCGCTGCCCGAAGTCCTTGTCGTCCACCCCGATCGCGGTGGCCTCGATCACCTCGGGGTGGCCGCTGACGAGGTCCTCCACCTCCGCGGGGAACACGTTCTCCCCGCCGGAAACGATCATCTCGTCGTCGCGGCCGCTGACGTAGAGCAGCCCGTCGCGGTCGAAGTAGCCGACGTCGCCCGAGGACATCATCCCGTCGATGACCTCCTTGCTGCCGCCGCCGGTGTAGCCCTCGAACGGGAAGAAGTTGCCGACGAAGATCCGCCCGACCTCGCCGGCGGGCACCTCCGCGCCGTTCTCGTCGAGGATCTTGACCTTGACGCCGCGGATCAGCGGGCCCACCGTGGCCGGGTTCTTCTGCAGATCCTGCGGCCGGGCGATGGAGACGAACGCGATCTCGGTGGACCCGTAGAGGTTGTAGACCACCGGGCCCAGGGCGTTGGTGGCACGGGTGGCCAGTTCGGCGCCGAGTTGGGAACCGGAGGAGAACACGATGCGCAGGCTCGACAGGTCCGGCCTGGGTTCCATCTTCTCCAGCGCGTCGAGCATCCGCGACAGCATCACCGGGACCACCACGATCGCGGTCACCTTGTGCCGGGCCACGTCCTCGAGCACCGTGGCCGGTGTGAACCTGCGGTGCAGCACCAGCGTCGAACCCAGCGTCATCGCGATGGTCGCGTGCAGGTAGCCCAGCGCGTGGAACATCGGCGCGGGCAGGGCCGTGACCTCCCCGGCCCGGAACGGGACGTGGGAGAGCACGCCGCCGATCGGCGCCAGCGTCGGCGGGGCGTGCCGGTTGGCGCCCTTCGGCGTTCCGGTGGTGCCGCTGGTGAGGATGATGATCGAGGACCGCTTGGTCGCCTTCGGGGCGGGCGCCTTGCTGCTGCGGGCGATCAGTTCGGCCAGGGTCTCGTGCGGGCTGCCGGAGGGCGCCTCGGCGTCCGGGTTCACCCCGAGCGCGCGCAGCATCCCCAGCGGCGGGTCGGCCAGCCGGACCGCCTCGGTGTACTCGTCGTCGTAGATGATCAGCCGGGCGCCCTCGCGCTCGGAGACCTCGCGGATCTGCGGACCGGAGAACTCCGTGTTGAGCATGATCGTGCGGGCCCCGACCCGGGCGCAGGCGTAGTTGGCGATCATGAACCAGCGGTGGTTGCGGGCCAGGATCGCCACCCCGTCGCCGCCCCGGACGCCCATCGCCAGCAGGCCGTTGGCCGCGGCGTGCGCCGCCTGGTCGAGGTCGGCGAAGGTCAGCGAGCCCTCGTCGTCGATCACCGCGGTGCGGTGCGGGTTGCGGCGGGCGTTGAGCGCGGGGATCATCCCGACCTCGCCCCACCGGCGCACATCGGCGGCCAGCGCGGCGAGCTTTCCGGGCGGCTCCACCGCCAATGCGCCCGCGCCGATCATCTTCTGCAGGTAGTGCAATTCCGCCGAACCCCGTTCGGCGACCTTGCGGGCGGTGCTCAGCGCCTTGCCGGCGATGTCGTTGATCAGGGGCATACCCGACAGGGTAGGGGAGAGCCGCCGGGCGCGGCGGGGCGTCGCGCC
>CAYXOM010000006.1:0-12814 GCA_964466565.1 uncultured Mycobacterium sp. | reverse complement strand
CCTCCTCCACCACCGGGCCGCCGGCGGCCTCCCACTCCCGGAACCGGGCCAGCGCCTCCTCGTCGGAGACGGACGCCGGGTCGCAGCGGTCCCGCAACGCGGTCTCCCCGGGGCGGCGGTCGCGCAGCAGTCGCGACAGGCCGCCGTTGGGCTCGTCGCGCGAGGGTGCCCACCAGGTGACCACCTGCGCCTGCGCGCGGGTCAGCGCCACGTAGATAAGCCGGCTGTCGTCGTCGGCCGCCTCGCGCCGGCCCAGTTCCTGCACCTGCGTGAAATCGGCGCTGCCCGACCCCCCGATGTGCAGGCAGCGAGTGCGGCCGTCGTGGTAGAGGATCTGGTCGCGGCGTTGCACGTTGCGGTTGAAGGCGAAGGGCAGATACACAATCGGGAACTGCAGACCCTTGCTGCCGTGCACGGTGAGCACCTGCACCGCGGCGGCGTCGCTGTCCAGGCGCCGGCTGTACTCGGTCTCGTTGCGGCCGGCCTCGCGGCGGTCGCGCAGCCAGTCCCGCAGCGCCGGCAGCGACAGCCGGTCGCGGTGGGCGGCCTCCTGCAGTAGTTCGGTGACGTGGGCCAGGTCGGTCATGTGGCGTTCCCCGCCCCGGCAGGCCAGGGTCCGGTCGGCCATGCCGCCCTGGCGGGCGGCCTCGTAGACCGCCGCCACGCCGCTGGAGCGCGCGTGGTCGGCCCACTCCCGGACCGTGTCGGCGACCCGGTCGGTCAGCGCGTCGCCCCCGCGGGCCAGGTCGGCGGCGCGGTAGCCGAAGAAGCTCGTCGCCGCCGCGGCGCGCACCACCCCGGAACGGTGCGGCTGATCGAAGGCCTCCAGCAGCGTCAGCCACTCCGCACACGCCTCGGAGTCGAAGACGTCCTTGTCGCCGGTGTACACCGCGGGGATGCCCGCCGTCACCAGCGCCCGGAAGCAGGCGTTGGCGTCCTTGCGCTTCTCGGTGATCACCGCGATGTCGCCGGCCCGCACCGGCTTGCCGTCGAAGGTGGCCGGGCTGGCCAGCAGGGCCGCGATGTCAGCGGCGAGGTCCGCGCCGATGAAGGAGCGCAGGTCGTCGATCGCGATGTTCTGGGTTGGGTTGCGCCCCAACCGTTCGCGTGACACGACCCGCAGCCGCAGCGGGTCGGGGTTCGGGGCGCCGGCCAGTCGGCTGCCCTGATGATGGGCGTCGACCGGGTGCACCACGATGCGCGGGTCGCCCAGTTCGACCCCGCCGATCACCACCTGCAGGCGGCTGACCAGTGCGGCGTCGCTGCGCCAGTTGACGCCCAGGGTGTGGCGCTGCCCGGCATGCTCGGAGGCCTGCAGGTAGGTCACGATGTCGCCGCCGCGGAAGCCGTAGATCGCCTGCTTGGGGTCGCCGATGAGCACCACCGTCGAGACCCCGCGCAGGCCGCGGTCGATCACCGCCCACTGCACCGGGTCGGTGTCCTGGAACTCGTCGACCATGACGATCGGCCAGCGCCCGGCCATCCGGGTGCGGGCCGCGGAATCCTCGTCGCCGAGGGCGTCGGCCAGCCGGCTCAGCAGGTCGTCGTAGCCGAGTACGCCGCGGCGGCGTTTGCGGATCTCCAGTTCGGCGCGCACCGCCCGGGCGAAGTCGACGTAGGCCGCGGCGGCGGTGCCGGGTTCGGGATCGGCCGGGCGCAGTTCGGCCGCGGCGTTGTTGACCACCTCGCGGGCCAGGCGCAGCGCGCTGCGGTAGTCCATCGGCGGCGGGCCGGCCTCCTTGCCGAACCGGGCGAGGTAGAGGTCGTCGACGATCTCGGTGACCAGGTCGTCGAGGCTCTCGACCAGGGTCACTCCGGTGTCGCTGTCGCCGGCCACCCCCAGCGAGGTCAGCACCAGGTTGCAGAACTGGTGGATGGTGGCGATGGTGGCGGCATCGAACGACGCCAGGGCGTCGGCGAGGCGCCGGCGGCGCTCGGTGAGTTCCTCGGCGGTGCCGGTCAGCAACCGCGCGAGTACCTCGTTGGCGCCCACCAGTGCGGGATCGTCGAAGGCGGCGACGGCGTCGGCGATCTGGCGGCGCACGCGGTCGCGCAGTTCCTGGGTGGCTGCCCTGCTGAAGGTGATCAGCAGCATCTGGTCGAGGGTGGCCGCGCCCTCGGCGAGGTAGCGGGTGACCAGGGCCGCCAGCGCGAAGGTCTTGCCGGTGCCAGCGCTGGCCTCCAGCACCGTCGTCGTACCGGCCGCCGGCAGCGGGCCGAGCAGATCGAAGTGTCCGATCGGGGTGCTCACGGCTCCTCCCGCAGTGACCGCAGCAGCGGGTGCCAGAGCCGGGCGCTGAAGGCGCCGAACCGGTGGTCCTCCCCGGGGAGTTCCTCGCCCGGGCGCAGCGGTTGCATCAGTTTTTCCAGCGGTACGCGACCTCCCCAGGCGCGCACCTGGGCCGGCTGGGCGTTCTCCCCGCCGGGATTGCTCTCGCTGTGATGCCAGCGGAATCCGGCGTCGCGCCGGGGGTCTCGGCCCTTCAGTCGAGCGGAGGCCCAGGCATGGGAGGTCCGCAACGGCAATGGGATCGGCTCGAGGCGCCCGGCGTCGTAGATCGCCACCAGGTCGCGCAGCACCGGCCCCGCGCCCGCCTCCGGGGCGCCGAGGCATTCCACCCGCGGGCGGTTGCCGGTCGTGCGGCGGCCGATACACACCGCGAGCCAAGGCTGATCCGGCGCGTGCGCGAGCAGCGCCAGCAGCGGGATCCACGCCGCGAGCAGATGCCGGCCGTCGAGCTTGGAGTAGGTGACCGACACCAGCCGGTCACCGAACAGCGGCGACACCGTGCCGGTGAGCCGCCGTCCCCCGCCGAGGTCGACGTCGACGTCGAGCGCGCCGGCCGGGGTCACCCGGCGGGCCGCGGCCGCCTCGGCCAGCGGGACGGCGACGTCGCGGATCTCCTTCGCCCGGCGCCACCCGAGATTGCCCGGCGGCAGGGTGCCCCGGCTCCACTCGGCCCGGATGGCCTCCTCCGGGCTCATGCCGCGCAGCATGTCGCGCAGCATCCGCTCGCCCACCGTCCACTCCTGCAGCGCGTCGACCTCGATCGGGATCGCGTCGTCGACGGCCTCCACCTCGGTGGGGAACGTGTAGTCCAGGCCGCGGAAGAAGCCGCGGACCGGGTCGCGGAAGAAGGTGGTCAGGTCGGTCAGCGCCAGGTCGCCGGGAGCCGGCGCGGGTATGGGCTCGGCGGCGAAGGCTGGCGGATCCGCCCGTTCCCCGAGGGCGGCCTGCGCCGCGCGCAGCACGGTGTGGTCGAAGGTGAACGGCTCGCCGGGGCGGCGGGGGTCGAGTCCGCCGGGGGTGACGTTGCGGACGTCGAAGGGCTGCAACGGGTGTCGGAACTCGATGCCGGCCCGCACCGGTTCCTCGGTGGTGGCGTCGAGGGTGTCGAGGAGTTCGGCCAGCGGTACCGCCGGCGGGCGCTGCTGGCCGGTGCGGCCGTCGGCGCCGGTGTAGGTAATTACCAGCGTCTCGGTGGCCGCCCCGATCGCGTCGAGGAGCAACTGGCGGTCCTCGGAGCGCACGTCGCGCTCGCCGGTCATCGGCTCGCGGGCCAGGGCGTCGTCGCCGTCGCGGGCGCCGATGCGCGGGAACACCGTGTCGTCGAGGCCGACCAGGCAGACCACCCGGTGCGGGACCGAACGCATCGGCACCATGGTGCACACCGTCAAGGTGCCGGTGCGGAAGTTCGCCCGGGTGGGCCGGCCCGCGAGGTGGCGCCCGAGCAGCGCCGTGACGTCGGAGAGCCGCACCGGTGTCGACGCGCGGGGGCCGGCCGCGGCGAGCACCGCGGTGAACTCCCGGTCCACCTGGCGCAACTGCCAGGCGTCATCGTCGGCGACCCGGCTGATCTGGCGGATGGAGCGACCCAGCGCGGCAAGCCAGTCGCCCAGCGGCCGGACGCCGCTGAGCGAGTCGACGGCGTCCTGCAGGCGGCCGACGAACTCGGCCATCCGGCCGGCCAGGTCGACGCTGTTGGACCCGACGTCGTCGAGCGGCAGCGTCGTGTCGAGCAGGGTCCGGGAGTCATCGGAGAGCGCCACCCCGGTCAGGATCCGGTCCAGGCCGAAGCGCCAGGTGTTGTGCACGAAGTCCACCCCGTAGGGCGTGCGGTGCTGCTGGTCGATGCCCCAGCGGATCCCGGCCTCGCGCACCCAGGCGGTGAGGTCCTGAAGGTCGTCGTCGGTGAAGCCGAACCGGGCCCGCACCGGGGCGGCGTCGGCGATGTTGAGCACCTGCGAGGCGGTGACGCGGCTTCCGGCAAGTTCCAGCAGGCCGGCCGCCACGCCCAGCAACGGGTTGGTCTGCACCAGCGAGCGGTCGGCGAGCCGGACCCGCAGACGGTGGGCGGGGTGGGCGCCGGGCACGACCTCGCCCAGGCCGAAGTCGGCGGCGATCAGCGGCGCGTAGGTCTCGATGTCGGGGCACATCACCAGGATGTCGCGCGGCTCCAGCGTCGGGTCGTCGCAGAGCAGGCCCAGCAGCACCTCACGCAGCACGTCCACCTGGCGGGCCGGTCCGTGGCAGCTGTGCACCTGGACCGAGCGGTCGTCGTCGCGCAGCCGGCGCCCCTGCGGCCGAACGGAATTGGCGGCGATGTCGGACTGCAACCAGCCCAGCAGGGTGTCGGGGTGGTTCGGTCCGGGCAGGAACTCGTCGACGGCGGCGGCGGGCAGCCCGCGCTGCAACTCCCGCAGATCGCGGCCGAGGGTGGCCAGCAGCGGGTGGGCCACCCGGCGGTGGCTGTCGTCGGCGCGGCGCGGCACCGCCCCGCGCAGGTCGCCCAGGGCCGACCACAGCGGCGCACTGGGATGCGGAAGCCACAGGTGCAGATCGTGGTGCACCGACACCGCGTCGAGCAGGTCGATGTCGGCGGCCGGCAGCCGGGTGTGGCCGAACATCGACAGCCGCGCGGGAAGATCGCCGCCGCCGGCCCGCAGCGCCGCGACGGTCTCGGCGTGCCGGACGTGCGGGGGGGCGATGCCCATCGCCGCGACCAGTCGGCGCCACAGTTCGGGCTGCCAGGCCAGGTCGGCGGGCACCGCCGGGTCCGCGCCGCCCTCCGCGTCGAGCCAGCCGGCGAGCAGTTCCGGGCGCTGGCGGGCGTAGGAGTCGAACAGCCCGGCCAGCCGCCGGGCCACCGCGTAGCGCCGGCCGCGGCGCAGGTCGCGTTCGGCCTCGCCGTCGGCGAAGTGGCCCAAGTGGGTGGCCAGGGTGCGGCACCAGGGCTCGTCGAGGTGGGCGTCGATCACCTCCAGCAGCGGCCAGGTGAGAGCCTCCGGGGACCACGGGTCGGATTCCCCGGTGCCGCGGATCTCGGCGATCAGCGACGCCGGCGAACGGAACGCCACCCCGGCGCACACCCCGTCGGCGCCGGACCCGCGGCCCAGCCGGTGGGAAAGCCGCTGGGACAGCCAACGCTCCACCCCGCGGGCGGGCACCACGACGAGATCCTGCGCGAACGGGTCGGACGGCGGCGTGGCCAGCAGTTCCCCCAGCCCGTCCGCGAGGACGTCGGTGCGTTCCGCGCGGTGAATGTGCAAGGCCATCGCGAACACCGTAGACCGCGGGACCGACAGTGCCGGGCGGGCCGGGATAGGACCCTCAGGCGACCAGCCGGGAGATCTCCTCGAGCGGGATGTGCAGCCAGCCGGGGCGGTGACGCGCTTCGTAGGCCGCCTCGTAGACCGCCTTGTCCAGCTCGTAGGCGGCCAGCACCGCGGGCTGCCGGCGTGGGTCCTCGCCGACGGCGGCGTAGCCGTCGCAGAACGCCGCGCGGTTGCGGTCGACCCACTCGCGGGCCCGGGCCGCCAGTTGCCGGTCGTCGCCCCCGTCGAGCAGCGGGTGGTGGGCGGCGTAGGAGAACGAGCGCAGCATCCCGGCGACGTCGCGCAGCGGGGAGTCCGGCGCCCGGCGCTGGGCCGGCGGCGTGCCGGGCTCGCCTTCGAAGTCGATCAGCAGCCAGGTCTCCGGCGTGCGCAGCACCTGCCCGAGGTGCAGGTCGCCGTGGATGCGCTGAACGGCGACCGGCGTCGCGGCCGCCTGCGCATAGCGCCGCGCGATGGCCTCCCGGTGGCCGCCCAGTTCGGGAACCGCCGCGACCGCGGCGGCCAGCCGGGCCGCCATCTCGGCGGTGGGCGGCGTCGCGGTGGCGCTGCCCAACTCGGCCAGCGCGGCGTGCACCGACGCGACCGCCTCGCCGAGGCGGTAGGACTCGGCGGCGAAGTCCCCGCCGACCTCGTCGGCGTAGAGGTCGCCCTCGGCGTAGAGGTCGCGCGTGCTGGCTGTCGCCATCTCCCAGCCCTGCGCGGCGTTGGGCGCGAACCGGGTCACCATGCCCAGCGGGCAGGGCAGCCCGCCGTCGTCGCTCTCGAAACTGCCCAGCAGCGCCGGCACGTGCGGGTTGGCCGCCGCGGTGAGCGCCCGGGTCAGCTCGATGTCGGGGTTCACCCCGGGGGCCACCCGGCGGAACAGCTTGAGCACGGCGGTCTCGCCGAACACCACGCTGGTGTTGGTCTGCTCGGCGTCGACCACCCGGGCCGCCGCCCCCACCGGCAGCTGCGCGCCCGGTTCGGCGGTGAAGCGCAGCGCGCCGACGGTGGCCGAGCCGGCGACCAGGTCCAACAGCAGTCCGGCCGCGGCCGGGCAGTAGAGCGCGTCGAAGGCGGTGTGCGGCCCGACGGTCCCGACTCGGGCCACCTCGGTGTACTCGGGGAGCGGAGAACAATCCCACTGCAGCACAACCTGATACCGATCACGCGAGCCGTCGGTGTAGTCAGCGTCGACCAGGACGGCCTGCACCGAATCGGTGAGTCCGAACACCGCGTGCACCCCGGCTGCCGCCAGGGTGCGGTCGCGCCCGGCATACCAGCGCTGGGTGGGCAGCCACCGCTCCCACGGCAGCCCGGCGGCGGCTTCGGCGGTGCTCACGGCTGCTCCTCGCGGTGGAGTTCGAACCAGTAGAAGCCGTGCCCGGGCAGGGTCAACAGGTAGGGCAGCTGCCCGATCCGGGGGAAGGGCACCTGTCCGGTCAGCTCCACCGGGATGCAGCCGCTCCAGTGCTGCAGCGGCAGCTCGATGGGCTGCGGGAAGCGGGAGAGGTTGTTGACGCAGAGCATCACCTCCGGGCCGTCGGCGGTGGCGGCCTCCCGGACGAAGGCCAGCACCGAGGGGTTGGAGCCGCCCAGTTCGCGGAAGACGCCGGTGGCGAAGGCCTCGTGGCGGCGGCGCACGGCGAGCATGTGGCGGGTCCAGTTCAGCAGCGAGGCGAAGGAGTCGCGCTGGGCCTCGACGTTGACCGCCGGGTAGCCGTAGACCGGGTCCTGATTCGGCGGCAGGTAGAGCCGCCCCGGGTTGGCGGTGGAGAACCCGGCGTTGCGGTCCGGGGTCCACTGCATCGGGGTGCGCACCCCGTCGCGGTCGCCGAGCCAGATGATGTCTCCCATCCCGATCTCGTCGCCGTAGTAGATCACCGGCGAACCGGGCAGCGAGAGCAGCAGCGCGGTGAACAGTTCGATCTGATTTCGGTCGTTGTCCAGCAGCGGCGCCAGCCGGCGGCGGATCCCGACGTTGGCCTTCATCCGCGGGTCCTTGGCGTACTCGGCGTACATGTAGTCGCGCTCCTCGTCGGTGACCATCTCCAGGGTCAGCTCGTCGTGGTTGCGCAGGAAGATCCCCCACTGGGCGGTCTCGGGGATCTGCGGGGTCTGGGCCAGGATCTCCGAGATCGGGAAGCGCGACTCGCGGCGCACCGCCATGAAGATCCTCGGCATCAGCGGGAAGTGGAAGGCCATGTGGCACTCGTCGCCGCCGGTGCCGGGGTCGCCGAAGTAGGCCACCACGTCGGCGGGCCACTGGTTGGCCTCGGCCAGCAGCACACGCCCGGGGTACTCGTCGTCGATCACCTTGCGGCACTTGCGCAGGAACGCGTGCGTCTCGGGCAGGTTCTCGCAGTTGGTGCCGTCGCGCTCGAAGAGGTAGGGAACCGCGTCCAGCCGGAAGCCGTCGATGCCCAGGTCCAGCCAGAACCGCAGCACGTCGAGCATCGCCTCGGCCACCGCCGGGTTGTCGTAGTTGAGGTCGGGCTGGTGGGAGAAGAAGCGGTGCCAGAAGAACTGCCGGCGCACCGGGTCGAAGGTCCAGTTCGACTCCTCGGTGTCGACGAAGATCACGCGGGCGTCGGGGTAGCGCTCGGCGGTGTCGCTCCAGACGTAGTAGTCGCCGTAGGGGCCGTCGGGGTCGCGGCGGGACTCGGTGAACCACGGGTGGGTGTCGGAGGTGTGGTTCATCACCAGGTCGGTGATCACCCGGATGCCGCGCCGGTGCGCGGCGTCGAGCAGCGCCACGAAGTCCTCGACGGTGCCGAACTCGGGCAGCACTTTATAGAAGTCGCGGATGTCGTAGCCGCCGTCGCGCAATGGCGAGTCGTAGAACGGCGGCAGCCACAGGCAGTCCACCCCCAGCCACTGCAGGTAGTCCAGCCGGTCGATCAGGCCGCGCAGGTCGCCCACGCCGTCGGCGTTGGAGTCGTAGAAGGCGCGCACCAGCACCTCGTAGAAGACCGCGCGCTTGAACCAGGTCGGGTCGGCCGGCAGCGTGCGGGCGTGGGCGAAGTCCTCGGCGGTGGGGTGTTCGACGGTGCGGCCCTCCGGGCCGACCTCCACATGCGAGCCCTCGGCCGGATCGCTGCTCACACCCACCAGAGTTCCCTACCCCGCCCGGGCCGGGTCGAATCCCGCCGAGCGTGTGGCCTGTGCAGACAATTCGTGCGTTCGGGGTGCATAGGGCCCACGTTCGGCGGCGCTCAGCGGACCGTGAGGACCACTTTGCCCTTGGCGGTCCGGTCTTCCAGCGCGGCGACGGCCGCCGCGGCCTGCTCCAGCGGGAACACCTGGGGTTGGGGCGCCGGCAGCGTGCCCGAGGTCAGCAGCTCCGACAGGCCGTCCCACTGTTCGCGCAGCGCGCCGGGGTGGCTCAGCGTCCAGGCCCCCCAGCCGACCCCGACGACGTCGATGTTGTTGAGCAGCAGACGGTTGACCTTGACGGTGGGGATCTCCCCGCCGGTGAACCCGACCACCAGCAGCCGCCCGGCCGGGGCCAGCGAGCGCAGCGAGTCGGTGAAGCGGTCCCCGCCGACAGGGTCCATCACGACGTCCACCCCCGCCCCGCCGGTCAGTTCGGCCACGGCGTCCTTGAAGCCGTCGGCGAGGACGACGTCGGTGGCGCCGGCCGCGCGGGCCACCTCGGCCTTGTCCTCGGTGCTGACCACCGCGATCACCCGCCCGGCTCCCAGCGCCGGGGCCAGGCGCAGGGTCGAGGTGCCGATGCCGCCGGCCGCCCCGTGCACCAGCACCGTCTCGCCGCGCGCCAGCCGGCCACGCACCGTCAGCGCGAAGTACACGGTCAGGTCGTTGAACAGCAGCCCGGCCCCGGCCTCGAAGCTCACCGAATCCGGCAGCGGGAAGACCCGCTCGGCGTCGAGCACGACGGTCTCGGCCATCGCGCCGGTGATCATCGTCAGCCCGGCCACCCGGTCGCCGGGTGCGACGTGCGCGCCGGCCGGCGCCGAGCGCACCACACCGGCCAGTTCGGCGCCCAGGGTGAACGGCAGCTCGGGGCGGTACTGGTAGCGGCCGCGGGTCAGCAGCGCGTCGGGGAAGGCCACCCCCGCGGCGTGCACGTCGACGACGATCCCGCCGTCGGCGGCGGGCTCGTCGACCTCGGCCAGGGTGAGCGCCGCCGGGCCGTCCAGCGCGGTGACCCGGACCGCGCGCATCAGGGGTACTCGATCGCCAGCAGCTTCACCTGCTGCTCGCCCAGCGGGGTGCGGTAGGTGATGGTGTCGCCGGCCTTATGTCCGTAGAGCGCCAGGCCCAGCGGGCTGTCGGCGGTCAGCGTCGAGTCCTCGGCGCCGGCGGGGGTCTCCTCGATGACGTTGATCACCCGCATGCTGACCTGCTCGCCGTCGGCGAAGCGCAGCCGCACCGCGGTGCCGTTGGGCAGCTGGCCCTCGACGGCGGGGGTGCCGCCGGCCAGCAGCCAGGTGAGCCGGTTGATCTGCTCCTCGATGCCGCCGAGGTCCTCGGCGAGCTGCAGGGCCTCGGCAGCGTCGCCGCGGTCGCCGGGGGTCTCGGCGTCGTTCTGCAGGTCCGCGCGCATCTGGTCGCGGCGGCGGCGCAGTTCGGCGAGCTCCTCGCTGAGGCGGGCGCGCTCCTGCTCGGCGAAGTTCTCGGCTCCGGTGTCCTGACCCATGCACGACAAGGTACCGGCGGGGTCAACCCGCCGCCGAGCGTGGGGGTTGTGCGTGCCGCCGACCCGGTTCGACCCGCACAGGCCACACGTTCGGCGGGCCTCCCGAGGGTTTGCTGAAGAATTTCGGCGCAAAGCCTAGACACCCGTGACGCATCGGCCCTAACATCTCCCGGCATCGTAGCTGTGCAGCTTGCAACTCGGGAGGGAGCAACCATGATCTTGGATGTCGGAAGCGCAGCGGTCACTGCCTCAGCGACGACCGAAGCCGGGATTGCCGCGGGGCTGCAGGCCGCCGCAGCAGCTTGTTCAGCTGTTATTACAACCGTGTTACCCATGGGGGCGGATCTGGACTCCGCACAGTTCGCCGCCGCCCTGAACGCCGCCGGCGCCTCGTTTCTCGGTGCGATGAGCGAACACGCCATCGTGCGGACTGAGTTCGCCAGCACTCAGGGTCTCGCTGCAGCGACGTACACCGCGGCCGACGTCATCAGCAACGCGGCCCTTTCGCTGTAGGGCGGTGTGACCAGTGCCTGATCCGGCGTGGGCGGGCTCTCCGCCGGAAGCTAACTATCTGAGACTCGCCGGGCCCGGCGCCGCCGGTGCGGCGAGCACCCTCGCCAGTGCGGCCGGATGGCAGGCACTGGCCGCGGGCGGCGAGATCTCGGCGTCGGCCTCGACGCTGAACGCCTCTGCCACCGCACCGGACTTCCAGGGCGTCGGCGGGCTGAGTTCGGTGGCTGCGGCGGGACGATTGAACTCGACCCTGCACCTGCTCGCCGGATGGGTGCAGGCGAAGCCACCAGTCGCCCAGAGCGCCGTAGCCGCCTACCAGGCCGCGGTGTCCGCGATGGTCCCCGCCGAGGTTTCCCTCGCCAACCGCACCGAACACGCCGCAAACGTGGTGATCAACCCCCTGGTGTTCGGGGCGCTGACCCCGGTCATCGTCGCGCTCGACGCGACCTACTTCGGGGAGCACTGGCCCCACAACGCGGGCGTCGGGATCGCCTACGGTGCGACGCTCGCCGGACTCGCCGCCAGCCTCGCGGTGCCCCCGCCGGTCACACCGCCGGGTGCCTCGCCCGCGGGTCCGGCTGCGGCCGCGGCGGCGCTCGCCCAGTCCGCGGGACGCGCGGCCTCCGGCGAGGCGCTGACCCAGGCAGCCGAAGCGGCGGCGACCGCCGGGAAGGTCGGTGCCGCCCCGGTGGAGGCCGTCACCGGACCGATGGCCTCCGCTCTGTCCCAACCTTTGCAGGCCGCGAGCGCGGTCCAGCAGCCGTTGCTGGGCATGTTCGGGCTGCCGTTGGCGGCGTTCCAGAGCCCTGGGCAACGGTCTCCGAGTTGGTCGATGGCCGGCGAAGACATCGGCCTCGAACTCGGGCGGCTGCCGCTGTCGGACGGCGGGCCTACCGATGGCCATGGGATGCCCGCCGTCGCTGCGGCCCTCGGCGTCGTCGGCTCCGGCGGGGGTGTGTCCGGGACGGCCGGTGGCGCGGTTGCGGGGGCCCTCGCCGGAGCGCCGGCGACGACTCTGACGACCTACAGCCGGCCGGCGGCGTCCTTTGACACACCCGGTGCGCCGCGGCCCCCCGGCCAGAAAGCGGGGCTGCTGAACGCCGCAGAGCTTCGCGGACCCACCACCAGCGCCCCGGCCGGCGGGCTCCTACCGGTTTCGCCCGGCCACGCCGGAGCAATGGGACAGACCCGAAACGACGACAGAACCGAGGCACGCGCCCGGGTCGTCACCGGCAACCGGATCAGGCACGCCGACCCGGCCTAGCCAGACCGGACATACGCGAGGAGGCGCCACGAGCTCGGACGGTGAAGTGCGGGATCCACAAGGTCCGCAGATACTCGGACCCCTACTCAGTTCACACGAAAGGAAAATTCCATGCCGCTTGTCGTCACTCCCGAAGTGCTGAGGACGACTCAGCAAGCCATCGAGGCGGCGCTCCAGAGCGCGACTGCCATCGCCAACGGATACCTGTCAAACCATGAGGGACTTGGCGCCGCGGTCTGGGGCGGGCAGGCGCAGCTCGCGTCAGTCAACACCGCCGCACAGATCAACAACGACCTGCAGCAGACCATCACGGGCGGAACTCGCCTGGCTCATGGACTCAACCAGGCCGCTTCCATGATGGAGCAGCACGAAGCCGATGCCGCCCACAGCCTGACCAGCTTCGCCGTCAACGCCTGAGCTCGAGAGGAAACCGACATGTCCTACAACATCACCTACAACCACGGCGGCGTCGCCGACTTCGCGGCTGACGTCGGAACACGATCCGCGCAGTTGATGGAGATTCACGACGACATCCTGCAACGCACCAGCGCGATCGCCGATTTCTTCCAGGGAACGGCGGCGACCTCTTTCCACGATGCCCAGATGCAGATGCTGAACGGGCTTCAGGGTCTGATCGAGACGATGAATCACCACGGACGCACGATCGGCAGCGTCAACGAGAGCGCGCATCAGACCGACGTCATGATGGGCAACCTCTTCTAGGAGGGGACGTCGTCGATCGGTGGGGCGCGGCGGTCACGCCGGCCCCACCCCGACGT
>CAYXOM010000005.1:0-2690 GCA_964466565.1 uncultured Mycobacterium sp. | reverse complement strand
TACGTCTGCTCGCGGGGAGGGGCAGAGACCCCGGTGCGGTAGAAAGAACGGGTGCTGATCGGTTCGCATGTGCGCAGTGACAACCCGCTGCAGGGCGCGCTCGACGACGAGGCCGACGCGGTGCAGTTCTTCCTCGGCGACCCGCAGAGTTGGAAGAAACCCCCGCCGCGGGAGGACGCCGAGTTGCTGCGCCGCTCGCCGATCCCGGTCTACGTGCACGCCCCTTACCTGATCAACGTGGCCAGCGCCAACAACCGGATCCGGATCCCAAGCCGCAAGATCCTGCAGGACACCTGCGACGGCGCCGCCGAGATCAATGCCGCCGCGGTGATCGTGCACGGCGGGCACGCCGACGACGACGACATCGAGACCGGCTTCGACCGCTGGGTCAAAGCGCTGGCGGCGCTGAACACCGACGTGCCGGTCTATCTGGAGAACACCGCGGGCGGCAGCCACGCCATGGCGCGGCACTTCGACACCATCGGCCGGCTGTGGGACCGCATCGGCGACACCGGTATCGGGTTCTGCTTGGACACCTGCCACGCCTGGGCGGCCGGCGAGGAACTCATCGACGCCGTCGAGCGCATCAAGGCGCTGACCGGACGCATCGACCTGGTGCACTGCAACGACTCCCGCGACGCCGCAGGCTCCGGCGCCGACCGGCACGCCAACTTCGGCACCGGCCAGATCGACCCCCAGCTGTTGCTGGCGGTGGTCAAGGCCGCCGGCGCACCCGTGATCTGTGAGACCGCCGACGAGGGGCGCCGCACCGACATCGCGTTCCTGCGGGACAACCTCTAGCAGTTATTACGTATCTTGTGCGCCCGTTGGTGAAGTGTAACACTGAGGGCATGCCCGACACCCACGTCGTCACCAACCAGGTCCCGCCGCTGGTCGACCACAACCCCGCCGCCTCGCCGGTCCTGATGGAGGCGCTGGTCCGCGAGGGCGGCGGCTGGGGTGTCGAGGAGGTCACCGCGCTGGGCGCGATCGCCGGCAGCGCGACGGCCGAGCGGTGGGGCGAGTTGGCCGACCGCAACCGCCCGGTGCTGCACACCCACGACCGCTGTGGGCACCGCATCGACGAGATCGAGTACGACCCGGCCTATCACGAACTGATGCGCACCGCGATCGCCCACGGCCTGCACGCCGCGCCCTGGGCCGACGACCGTCCAGGCGCGCATGTGGTGCGCGCCGCCAAGATGGGGGTGTGGACGCCCGAGCCGGGGCACGTCTGCCCGATCTCGATGACCTACGCCGTCGTCCCGGCGCTGCGGCACAGCCCCGAGCTGGCCGCCGTCTACGAGCCACTGCTGACCAGCGGCGCCTACGACCCCGAACTGAAGGTGCCCACCGCCAAGGCCGGCATCACCGCGGGCATGTCGATGACCGAGAAGCAGGGCGGGTCGGACGTGCGGGCCGGCACCACCGCCGCGGTGCCCGACGCCGACGGCGGCTACCGCCTCACCGGGCACAAGTGGTTCACCTCCGCGGCGATGGGGGACGTGTTCCTGGTCCTCGCACAGGCACCGGGCGGGCTCACGTGCTTCCTGCTACCGCGGGTCCTGCCCGACGGCAGCCGCAACCGGATGTTCATCGCGCGCCTGAAGGACAAACTGGGCAACCACGCCAACGCCTCGGCCGAGATCGAGTACGACGGCGCGCTGGCCTGGCGGGTCGGCGAGGAGGGCCGCGGCGTGCCGACCATCATCGAGATGGTCAACCTCACCCGGCTGGACTGCGCCCTGGGCAGCGCCACCAGCATGCGCCAGGGACTGACCCGGGCGATCCACCACGTCCAGCACCGAAAGGCCTTCGGCGACTACCTGATCGACGCGCCGCTGATGCGCAACGTGATCGCCGACCTGGCGGTGGAGGCGGAGGCGGCAACCGTTCTGGCGATGCGGATGGCGGGGGCGACCGACGCCGCCGTCCGCGGCGACGAACGCGAGGTGCTGCTTCGCCGCATCGGCCTGGCCGCCGCGAAGTACTGGATCTGCAAGCGTGCCACCCCGCACGCCGCCGAGGCGATGGAGTGCCTCGGCGGCAACGGGTACGCCGAGGAGTCCGGCATGCCCCGGCTCTACCGGGAGGCCCCGCTGATGGGCATCTGGGAGGGCTCGGGAAACGTCAGCGCCCTGGACACGCTGCGCGCCGTGGCGACCCGCCCGGAGTGCGCCGAGGTGCTCTTCGACGAACTGGCCGCCACCGCCGGGCACGACGCCCGCCTCGACGCCCGCGCCGCCGCCCTGCGCGCCGCCCTGGGCGACCCGCCGACCCTGGAGTACCGGGCCCGCAAGGTGGCCGAGGACATCAGCCTGGTCCTGCAGGGCTCGCTGCTGGTCCGGCACGGCCATCCGGCGGTCGCCGAGGCGTTCCTGGCCACCCGGATGGCCGGCGACTGGGGCGGGGCCTTCGGCACCCTGCCGGCCGGGCTGGACCTCGGCCCGGTCATCGAGCGGGCGCTGGTCAAGGGATGAGCGACCGACCCCGGATGACGGCCCGGTCGGTGGTGCTCTCGGTGCTGCTCGGCGCCCACCCCGCCTGGGCCACCGCGGGTGAACTGCTGGCGCTGACCGCCGATTTCGGGATCCGGGAGAGCACGCTGCGGGTGGCGCTGACCCGGATGGCCGCCGCGGGGGACCTGGTGCGCTCCGACGACGGCTACCGGCTCTCCGAGCGACTGCTGG
>CAYXOM010000004.1:0-3662 GCA_964466565.1 uncultured Mycobacterium sp. | reverse complement strand
ACCGGACGCGCAGTTCCGCTGGGTGTCGGTGGATCTGCCGCCGGTCGTCGAACTGCGCCGCCGCCTGCTGCCCGACTCCCCGCGGATCACGAACCTGGCTCAATCGGCGCTGGACTACAGCTGGATGGACCTTCCCGGGCGGGCGGATGTTCTTCGACCGCCGCGTGATGCTCAGCGCACCGGGGCGGCCGTCTTGATCCCGCCCGAGGGTGCGAACGCCGGATGAAGAATCCGGGACGCGCTGGCGGGGAGGCACCGGCTGCGTCAGACTGACGCTGTGTCCGCCGTGGCTTTCGCCGTCCTGGCCCTCATGCTGACCGGTCCGGTGCCGGCGATGCTCGCCCGGGCCGCCTGGCCGCTGCGTGCACCGCGGGCGGCGGTCGTGCTCTGGCAGGCGATCGCGATCGCCGGGGTCCTCTCGGCCTTCAGCGCCGGGCTGGCCGTCGCCTCCCTGATGACCGCCGGCGTGGACGGACTGGGCTGGCCGCTGTGGCTGGCGGCCGCCGGGGTGTTCGTCCTCACCCTGCTGATCGGCGCGCGCCTGGTTGTCGCGGTGCTGCGGGTGGCCGTCGTCACCCGGCGCCGCAGAGCCTGGCACCGCGCGATCGTCGACCTCGTCGGCGAGTGCCCGGCCGGGCCGAGCCTCGACGGGCTGCGGGTCCTGGCGGTCGACCAGCCCCTGGCCTACTGCCTGCCTGGGATGCGCAGCCGGGTGGTGCTCAGTGCGGGCGCCCTGGCGGCCCTGCGTCCGGTGGAGGTGGCGGCGATCCTCCGGCACGAACGCGCCCATCTGCGGGCCCGCCACGACCTCGTGCTGGAGGCCTTCACCGCGGTGCACTCGGCCTTCCCGCGCCTGGTCCGCAGCGCGCATGCGCTCGGCGCGGTGCGACTGCTGGTCGAACTGCTCGCCGACGACGCCGCGGTGCGCGGAACCGGGCGCACTCCCCTGGCCCGCGCGCTGGTCGCCTGCGCCGCGGCGCCGACCCCGGCCGGCGCCCTCGCCGCCGGCGGGCCGTCCACGGTGGTCCGGGTTCAGCGCCTGGCCGGACGCCCCAACAGCCGGGCGTACTCGCTACTCGCCTACCTGGGCGCGGCCGGCGTCCTGGTGTGGCCGACCGTGGCGGTCGCCGTCCCGTGGCTGACCGAACTCCACCGGCTCTTCCTGTCCTGACACCGATGACCTGACGCCGTAGTCTCCGGCACCCGATGCCCATGACCGAAAGGCGGTGGCCGCCCGTGGCCGAACCGAGCACAGCGGCGGCACAGATCGGGGTGACCGGTCTGGCCGTCATGGGATCCAACATCGCCCGCAACTTCGCCCGTCACGGCTACACCGTCGCGCTGCACAACCGCTCGGTCGCGAAGACCGACGCGCTGCTGGCCCAGCACGGCTCCGAGGGCAACTTCGTCCGGTCGGAGACCATCGAGGAGTTCCTGGCCGCCCTGCAGCGGCCGCGGCGCGTGCTGATCATGGTCAAGGCCGGCGAGGCCACCGACGCAGTGATCGACCAGCTAGCCGCCGGCATGCAGCCCGGAGACATCATCATCGACGGCGGCAACGCCCTCTACACCGACACCATCCGCCGGGAGAGGGCGCTGGCCGCGCGGGGGCTGCACTTCGTCGGCGCAGGGATCTCCGGCGGCGAGGAGGGCGCCCTCAACGGGCCCGCCATCATGCCGGGCGGCCCGAAGGAGTCCTACGCCTCGCTGGGACCGCTGCTCGAGGAGATCTCCGCACACGTCGACGGGGTTCCCTGCTGCGCACACATCGGGCCCGACGGTTCGGGGCATTTCGTGAAGATGGTGCACAACGGCATCGAGTACTCCGACATGCAGCTGATCGGCGAGGCCTATCAGCTGCTGCGCGACGCACTCGGGATGAGCGCGCCGCAGATCGCCGCGGTGTTCACCGAGTGGAACTCCGGGGACTTGGAGAGCTTCCTGGTGGAGATCACCGCCGAGGTGCTGCGCCAGGTCGACCCGCGGACGGGCGAACCGCTGGTGGACGTCATCGTCGACGAGGCCGAGCAGAAGGGCACCGGCCGCTGGACGGTGAAGTCGGCGCTGGACCTGGGCGTGCCGGTGACCGGGATCGCCGAGGCGGTGTTCGCCCGCGCGCTGTCGGGCTCGGTGCCCCAGCGGAGGGCTGCGGCCGGGATGGCCTCCGGACGGCTCGGCGCTCGCCCCGGCGACACCGGCCAGTTCACCGAGGACGTCCGCCGGGCGCTCTACGCCTCGAAGATCATCGCCTACGCCCAGGGCTTCAATCAGATCCAGGCCGGATCGGCGCAGTACCGCTGGGACGTCAACCCCGGCGTGCTGGCCACAGTCTGGCGCGGCGGGTGCATCATCCGGGCCAAGTTCCTCAACCGGATCAAGGAGGCCTACGACGCCGATCCGACCCTGCCGACCCTGATCGCCGCACCGTACTTCCGGCAGGCGATCGAGTCCGCCGTCGACGGCTGGCGCCGGGTGGTGGTGACCGCGACCGAACTGGGAATCCCGATCCCCGGGTTCTCCTCCGCACTGTCCTACTACGACGGCCTGCGCACCCAACGCCTGCCGGCCGCCCTGATCCAGGGCCAGCGCGATTTCTTCGGGGCGCACACCTACGCCCGCACCGACGCCGACCCCGCGGCGCGCTTCCACGTCCGGTGGGGCGGTGACCGCACCGAGGTCGAGGTCTGATGCCCGGGGCTGACTAGGCTCGCTGCCGTGCGTTTCCTCGACGGGCACACCCCGGCCCACGACCTGACCTACGACGACGTCTTCATCGTCCCTGGCCGCTCGGACGTGACCTCGCGGTTCGACGTCGACCTGTCCACCGGGGACGGCGCAGGCACCACGATCCCGGTGGTCGTGGCCAACATGACCGCCGTCGCCGGGCGGCGGATGGCCGAGACGGTGGCCCGCCGGGGCGGCATCGTCGTGCTGCCGCAGGATCTGCCGATCGCCGCGGTCGGCGCCACTGTCGACTTCGTCAAGAGCCGGCACCTGATCGCCGACACCCCGGTCACCCTGGAACCCGACGACGCGGTCTCCGACGCGGTCGCGCTGATCCACAAGCGCGCCCACGGTACGGCCGTGGTGGTCGACGGCGGACGGGCGGTCGGGCTGGTCACCGAGGCCGCCGCCCACGGCGTGGACCGCTTCGCCCGGGTCCGCGACATCGCGCTGGGCGACTTCGTCACCGCGCCGCTGAGCACCGACCCGCGCCGGGTCTTCGAGATGCTCGAGCACGCCCCGGTCGGCGTCGCCGTGCTGACCGGGCCGAACGGCCAGCTCGGCGGCGTACTGACCCGGTTGGGGGCGGTGCGGGCCGGCATCTACTCCCCCGCCGTCGACGCCGCCGGGCGCCTCCGGGTCGCCGGGGCGATCGGGATCAACGGCGACGTCGCCGCCAAGGCCCGCGCCCTGGCGGCCACCGGGATCGACCTACTCGTCATCGACACCGCCCACGGCCACCAGCAGCGGATGCTCGAGGCGGTCAAGGCCGTCTCCGGCCTAGGCCTGGGTATCCCGGTCGCGGCGGGCAACGTCGTGTCGGCGGAGGGAACCCGCGAGCTGATCGGCGCCGGCGCCTCGATCGTCAAGGTCGGCGTGGGGCCCGGTGCGATGTGCACCACCAGGATGATGACGGGGGTCGGCCGGCCTCAGTTCTC
>CAYXOM010000003.1:0-1815 GCA_964466565.1 uncultured Mycobacterium sp. | reverse complement strand
GAGAGGCCCTCCCGGTAGGTGCAGCCGTCGATGTCGACCACCCGGGGCCGGTAGGCGGCCAACCGTTCGAGCACGGCGGCGAGTTTGTGGATCGCGTTGTCCCCCAACCAGGATCGCGCGGAGTGCGCCCGCGTCCCGGTCGCGGTGAGCACCGCTCGCAAGGTGCCCTGGCAGCCCGCCTCGATGTACCCGCCGGAGGGCTCGCCGAGGATGGCGACGTCCCCACGCAGCCAGCCCGGCAGCTCGCGTTCGATGCGGCCGAGTCCGTTGGCACTCGCCTCGATCTCTTCGCAGTCGTAGAGGATCAGGGTGACGTCGTGAATCGGCTCGGCGAGGCTGGCGGCCAGGTGGAGGAACACCGCGTCGCCGGACTTCATGTCCGAGGCGCCGCAGCCGTGGACGTGACCGGTGTCGCGCCGCGACGGCAGGTTTCCGTCGGCCGGGACAGTGTCGAGGTGCCCGGCCAGGATCACCCGAGCAGGCCGGCCGAGGTCAGTCCGGGCCAGCACCGCGTTGCCGTTGCGGATCACCTCGTACCCGGTCTGGGCGCGCAGCGCCGACTCGACCTCGTCGGCGATCCGGCGTTCGTCCCGCGACTCACTGGGGATGTCCACCAGCGCCGCGGTCAGCAACACGGGGTCGGCCTGCAGATCCAGCACGATTCCCCAGGCTAGCGGGTCACCCGACCCCGGCGAGCAGACACAAATTTCCCCTCACACGCGGCGTGTCGGGACACTTTGTGTCTGCTCGGCGGGGAGGCAAGCCCCCGGACGCACGAGAGCCGGCGCAGAAGTACCGTGTGCACCGTGACTTCCGCAGCGGGATTCGGACTGGCCACCGTCGCCGCCGACGGAACCGTGCTCGACGCCTGGTTCCCCGAGCCCGAACTGGGTGCCTACAGCCCTCCGGGCACCACCCGGATCGCCGCCGGCGAGGTGTCCGACGATCTGGCTGAACTGTCCGGACCGGATCCCGACCGGGGAGTGGAGGTCGTCCCGATCCGCACCGTCACCGTGCTGGCCGACAGTCCGGCCGACGCCTACGACGCCTACCTGCGGCTGCACCTGATCTCCCACCGCCTGGTCGAACCGCACGGGTGCAACCTCGACGGGGTGTTCGGGGCGCTGACCAACGTGGTGTGGACCAACTTCGGGCCGTGCCGCATCGAGGGCTTCGAGGCGGTGCGGCTGAAGCTGCGCCGGCGCGGCGCGGTGACGGTGTACGGGGTGGACAAATTCCCGCGGATGGTCGACTACGTGGTGCCCACCGGGGTGCGGATCGCCGACGCCGACCGGGTGCGCCTGGGCGCGCACCTGGCCCCCGGTACGACGGTCATGCACGAGGGTTTCGTGAACTTCAACGCGGGCACCCTGGGTGCCTCCATGGTGGAGGGCCGCATATCGGCGGGCGTGGTGGTCGGCGACGGTTCCGACGTCGGCGGCGGCGCCTCGATCATGGGCACCCTGTCGGGCGGGGGAACCGAGGTGATCTCGGTGGGCCGGCGCTGCCTGCTGGGGGCGAACTCCGGACTGGGCATCACGCTGGGCGACGACTGCACGGTCGAGGCCGGGCTGTACCTGACCGCCGGCACCAAGGTCGCCCTGCCCGACGGCACCACGGTCAAGGCTCGGCAACTCTCCGGGGCGGACAACGTGCTGTTCCGGCGCAACTCGGTCACCGGCGCGGTGGAGGTGGTCGCCCGCGACGGGGCGGGCATCGCGCTCAACGAGGCGCTGCACGCCAACTGAAGGACCGCTAGCGCAGTTCGCCCTTGAGCACCTTGCCCATCGCGTTGCGCGGAAGCCGGTCCACGAA
>CAYXOM010000002.1:0-3068 GCA_964466565.1 uncultured Mycobacterium sp. | reverse complement strand
TCGGAAAGCCTGATCCGCAACGGGGTGCCCGCCGGGGCCTCGCCCGCCGACCGCAGCACCGCGGCCGGGCCGTCCATCCGCTGCACCACCGCGTATCCGCGGGCCAGCGTCGCGGCGGGGCCGAGGGTGGCCAGCCGCGCGGCCAGGTGCCCGATCGCCTCGGTTTCGGCGCCCACCCGGTGGGTGATGTCGCGTCGCGCGGCCGAGCGCGCACGGGCCAGTTCCGCGTCGCGGTCGGCCACCAGGCGCAGCGGGTCGGCCAGCACCGGCCGGGTGCGCAGGTCGGTCACGGCCTGCTGCTGGCGGGTCACCCACTGCCGCAGCGCTCGCGCGCTGCGCCGCCGCAGATCGCCCACCAGGGACGCTTCGGCGGCGGCGTCGGGCACCACTTTCTTGGCGGCGTCGGTCGGGGTGGCAGCGCGCAGGTCGGCCACCAGGTCGCACAGCGGGTTGTCCGGCTCGTGGCCCACGGCGCTGACCACCGGGGTGCGGCAGGCGGCGATGGCCCGGCACAGCGTCTCGTCGGAGAACGGCAGCAGGTCCTCCACGCTGCCCCCGCCCCGGGCGATGACGATCACCTCGACCTCGGGGTGGCCGTCGAGCTCGACCAGCGCCTCGACGATCTGGGCCACCGCCGCGGTCCCCTGCACGGCGGTGTTGCGGATCGCGAACCGGACCGCCGGCCAGCGCGCGGCAGCCACCGTGGTGACGTCGCGTTCGGCGGCGCTGGCGCGCCCGGTGACCAGCCCGACCAGTCCGGGAAGGAACGGCAGCGGCCGCTTGAGCCTGGGGTCGAAGAGGCCCTCGGCGTCGAGCAATCGGCGCAACCGTTCGATCCGGGCGAGCAGCTCGCCGAGTCCGACGGCGCGAATCTCGTTGATCCGCAACGAGAACGACCCTCGTCGGGGGTCGAACTGCGGTCGGGCGCATACCACCACCTGGACACCCTCGGCAAGAGGGACCGGGGCCTGTCGGACCAGCGCCCCGGCGCAGTTCACCCGCAGCGACATGTCGGCGGCCGGGTCGCGCAGCACCATGTAGGCGGTTGCGCCGCGGACGGCGATCTCGGTGAGCTGACCCTCCACCCAGACGGTGCCGAGCCGGTCGATCCAACTCTGCACCCGGGTGGCCACCGACCGGACGGGGAAGGGGTTGTCCGGCGAACTCCCGGGGGGACCGGTGGACTGCGGAGCGCTCACTTGGCGGTCGCGCGGGTGATCCTGTTGGCAAGCAGGGTCTGGAAGGGGGCCCTGGCCTTGCCGGCCTCCTCGTAGGCCAGCAGCGCCCGCAGGTCGGCGACGCTCAATCCGGGCATCCGGGCCCGCAACTGGGCGAGGGTCAGCGAGTCGTAGTCCAGTTCGGCGGCCACCGGGGGCGGCTCGGCGACCGGCCCGCGAGCCTTCGCGGCTCCGGCCGGCGGAGCCGGCCTGGCCGCCCCGGCCGTCTTGCTCGCCTTGGCGGTCTTGGCGGTCTTGGCGGCGGGGGATTTGCGGGCCGTGGACTTCGTGGCCTGCTTCGTGGCCTTCGCTCCCGGCGCAGGCCCGTCTTCCGCCGGTGCGGTGACGTCGGTCACCGAGTACAGCGCGAACCGGCCCCCGGTGCGGCGTTCAGTGCCGGACCGCGGGCCGTTCGGCGCGACGTCCTCGTCGAAGGTGGCCCAATCGGGTTGCTCCTCGGTCGGCGGGAACAGCGAGCCCAGCGCCGAGTCGCCCTTGATCGCCAGGTCGGCGAGGTCCTGCTGAAACTTCATGACGGCCTGAGCAAGGGTGCTGACCAACGTCATCGGGTACATCACGATCGTCTGGGGAAGCCTTCGGGTTTCCTCGATCGCGGTCACTGCGGCGCCGACCAGCAGTCGGACTCCGTACGGTGCGGTGGGCATGGACTTCAGCCTAGGCTGGCCCGCCGGTGCGGGCGGAACGTACCCTGAACCCATGCCGCCGACGGTGAACATGGGGATTCCGGGCGCCGCCGGTCCGGTGGCCCGGCACCCGGGCAAGCGGGTGCTGCTGGCCGAACCGCGCGGTTACTGCGCCGGAGTGGACCGGGCGGTGGAGACCGTCGAGCTCGCGCTGGCCAAGCACGGCGCTCCGGTGTACGTCCGGCACGAGATCGTGCACAACAAGCACGTGGTCGACACCCTGGCACAGGCGGGGGCGGTGTTCGTCGAGGAGACCGACGAGATCCCGCCGGGCTCGATCGTGGTGTTCTCGGCCCACGGCGTGGCCCCGACCCTCCACGAGTCGGCGGCCGCCCGCGACCTGAAGGTGATCGACGCGACCTGTCCGCTGGTCACCAAGGTCCACAACGAGGCCAAGCGATTCGCCCGGGAGGACTACGACATCCTGCTGATCGGGCACGAGGGCCACGAGGAGGTGATCGGAACCGCCGGCGAGGCGCCCGACCACGTTCAACTCGTCGACGGACTGCAGGGCGCCGACGGCGTCACCGTGCGGGACGAGAGCAAGGTGGTGTGGCTGTCGCAGACCACCCTCAGCGTCGACGAGACGATGGAGATCGTCGCCCGGCTGCGCGAGCGGTTCCCGACTCTGCAGGACCCGCCGAGCGACGACATTTGCTACGCCACCCAGAACCGTCAGGGTGCGGTCAAGGCGATGGCCCCGCAGTGCGATCTGGTGATCGTGGTCGGCTCGCGCAACTCGTCGAACTCGGTGCGCCTGGTCGAGGTCGCACTCGACGCCGGCGCTCCGGCGGCGCACCTTGTCGACTACGCCGCCGACGTCGATCCGCGCTGGCTCGACGGCGTGGGCACCGTCGGGGTCACCTCGGGGGCCTCGGTGCCGGAGATTCTGGTACGCGGAGTGCTCGAGCGGCTCGCCGAGATGGGTTACGCCACCGTGCAGACCGTCACGACCGCCAGCGAGACCGTCGTCTTCGCGCTGCCGCGCGAGATCCGGCCCGCCCGCGCCTAGCGCCTGGTGTCGCGGGGGTAACCCGGCCGGCCGGGTTCGGCCCGGGACCCGGCGTCCTCGCCGCGATAGCGCACCCGGGACACCGGGTGGTGGCTGTCCGGGCGGGCGGCGGGCGGCTGAGACCGGTAGCGCGGC
>CAYXOM010000001.1:0-3304 GCA_964466565.1 uncultured Mycobacterium sp. | reverse complement strand
GAAGACGATGAAGACGATGAAGACGACGACGACGACGAGAACGACGAGGACGACGAGGACCGGGCGATCGGGCCGGCCCCGCGACGCCCCCGCCGTCGCGCCGCCGCCCGCCCCGCCGGGCCACCGGTCCTGGACTGACCATCGTGGCGGGCCCGGGGTTTGACCCTCCGCCGCTGGTCGGAGTAGCCTTACAAGGTTGCCGCCAGGCTGTACCGGCGGCGGGAAGCCCCCACCCGGCACGCGTCTGAGACACAAGCGCGCCCAGCACCGAAGAGGAACCGATGGCAGGCCAGGACGCGACTTACGCGATCGTCAAGACCGGCGGCAAGCAGTACAAGGTGGCCGTCGGCGACGTACTCAAGGTCGAGAAGCTCGAATCCGAACCCGGAGCCTCGGTCTCGCTGCCGGTCGCGCTGGTGGTCAGCGGCGCCACGGTCACCAGTGACGCCGCACAGCTGGCGAAGGTGGCGGTGACCGGCGAGGTGCTCGAGCACACCAAGGGGCCCAAGATCCGGATCCACAAGTTCAAAAACAAGACCGGCTACCACAAGCGTCAGGGGCACCGTCAGCAGCTGACGGTGCTCAAGGTCACCGGGATCAAGTAGCCGGAGGGACACAGATGGCACACAAGAAAGGCGCGTCCAGTTCGCGCAACGGCCGCGAGTCCGCCGCCCAGCGGCTGGGGGTCAAGAGATTCGGCGGCCAGATCGTCAAGGCCGGCGAGATTCTGGTCCGCCAGCGCGGCACCCACTTCCATCCCGGCGTGAACGTCGGCCGCGGCGGCGACGACACGCTGTTCGCCACGGCACCGGGCGCGGTCGAGTTCGGGCTCAAGCGCGGCCGCAAGACCGTCAACGTCGTCCGCGTCGCGCGACCGGAGTAGTTTGCCGCGCTTCGTCGACCGCGCGGTGATCCACGTGCGGGCGGGTAACGGGGGCAACGGCTGCGCGTCGGTTCACCGGGAGAAGTTCAAGCCGCTCGGCGGCCCCGACGGCGGCAACGGCGGCCGCGGCGGCAGCGTCGTCCTCGTCGTTGATCCCCAGGTGCACACCCTGCTGGACCTCCACTTCCACCCCCATGTCGCCGCGCAGGCCGGCAAGCAGGGGGCAGGCAGCAACCGTGACGGCGCCGCCGGCGCCGATCTCGAGGTCAGGGTTCCCGACGGCACGGTCGTCCTCGACGAGCAGGGGCGCATGCTGGCCGACCTGGTCGGTGCGGGCACACGCTTCACCGCGGCCGAGGGCGGCCGGGGCGGACTGGGCAACGCGGCCCTGGCCTCCCGGGCCCGCAAGGCGCCCGGTTTCGCCCTGCTCGGGGAGAAGGGCGATGCCCGCGACCTCACCCTGGAACTGAAGACCGTCGCCGACGTGGGGCTCGTCGGGTTCCCCTCGGCGGGCAAGTCCTCCCTGGTCTCGACCATCTCGGCGGCCAAGCCGAAGATCGCCGACTACCCGTTCACCACGCTGGTGCCCAACCTCGGGGTGGTCTCGGCCGGTCAGCACACCTTCACCGTCGCCGACGTACCCGGCCTCATCCCGGGCGCGTCGCGGGGCCGCGGGCTCGGGCTGGACTTCCTGAGGCACATCGAGCGCTGCGCGGTGCTCGTGCACGTCGTCGACTGCGCGACCCCCGAGCCCGGCCGCGACCCGATCTCCGACATCGACGCCCTGGAGGCCGAACTGGCGGCCTACCGGCCGACCCTGCAGACCGACGCCACCTTGGGAGACCTCGCCGAACGTCCCCGGGCGGTGGTGCTGAACAAGATCGACCTGCCGGAGGCGCGCGAACTCGCCGACTTCGTCCGCCCCGAGATCGCCGAGCGGGGCTGGCCGGTGTTCGAAGTCTCCACCGTGACCCGGGAGGGATTGCGGCCGTTGGTCTTCGCGCTCTGGAACATGGTGTCGACCTATCGCGCCGCCCAGCCCCCGGCGGTCGCCCGCCGGCCGGTGATCCGCCCCGTGCCGGTGGATCGCAGCGGGTTCACCGTCGAACCCGACCCGGCCCGCCCGGGTTGCTTCGTGGTGCGCGGGTCGCGCCCGCAGCGGTGGGTCGCCCAGACCGACTTCGACAACGACGAGGCCGTGGGCTACCTCGGGGACCGGCTGGCCCGGCTGGGTGTCGAGGACGAGCTGCTGCGCCTGGGCGCGCAGCCGGGCTGTGCGGTCACCATCGGCGAGGTGACCTTCGACTGGGAGCCGCAGACCCCGGCCGGCATCGACGTCACCCCGACCGGCCGCGGGACCGACGCCCGGCTGGAGCGCACCGACCGGGTCGGGGCGGCCGAGCGCAAACAGGCCCGCCGCCAGCGCCGCGAGCAGGGGGAGGACCGGTGAGCGTGCACCGTGACGCGGTGCGCACCGCCCGCAGCGTCGTGGTCAAGATCGGCACGACCGCGCTGACGAACCCCTCCGGGCTGTTCGACGCCGCCCGGCTGGCGACGCTCGCCGAGGCCATCGAGGCACGGATGAAGGCCGGCTCGGACGTGGTGATCGTCTCCTCGGGGGCGATCGCCGCCGGCATCGAGCCGCTGGGCCTGAACCGTCGGCCCACCGACCTGGCGACCAAGCAGGCCGCCGCGAGCGTGGGCCAGGTCGCGCTGGTCAACGCCTGGAGCGCGGCGTTCGCCCGATTCGGCCGCACCGTGGGGCAGGTGCTGCTCACCGCCCACGACATCTCCCAGCGCGTCCAGCACACCAACGCCGCGCGCACCCTGGACCGGCTGCGCGCGCTGCAGGCGGTGGCCATCGTCAACGAGAACGACACGGTGGCCACCAACGAGATCCGGTTCGGCGACAACGACCGGCTCTCCGCCCTGGTCGCCCACCTCGTCGGGGCCGACGCGCTGGTCCTGCTCTCCGACATCGACGGCCTCTACGACGGGGATCCACGCAAGGCGCCGACGGGCGAACCCGCGCGGTTCATCCCCGAGGTCGCCGGGCCGGGCGACCTCGACGGCGTGCTGGCCGGGCGGGGCAGCCGGCTGGGCACCGGCGGGATGGCCTCCAAACTGTCCTCGGCCCTGCTGGCCGCCGACGCCGGGGTCCCGGTGCTGCTCGCCGCCGCCGCCGACGCCGCCACCGCGCTCACCGACGCCTCGGCGGGAACCGTCTTCGCGGCCCGGCCCCGGCGGATGTCGGCCCGCAGGTTCTGGGTCCGCTACGCGGCGGAGTCGGCCGGGTCGCTCACCCTGGACTCCGGCGCGGTGGGTGCGGTGGTCGGCCAGCGCCGGTCGCTGCTGCCAGCCGGGATCACCGCGCTGCAGGGCCGGTTCCATGGCGGCGACGTCGTGGAGCTGCACGGTCCG